>JAAZIW010000253.1 GCA_012800665.1 Rikenellaceae bacterium | reverse complement strand
TTTGCGGAAGAGTGACGTGGCTCTCGTCTATAAAAGTGATGAAGTCTTTCGGGAAATAATCTATAAGGCAGAAAGGGCGCTGGCCGGGTTTTCGACCGTCGAGATAACGGGAGTAGTTTTCGATTCCGGGGCAATAGCCCATCTCTCTCATCATCTCCATATCATACTCCACCCTTTGCTGCAAACGCTTGGCTTCCAATGGCTTTCCTATGCTTTCAAAATATTCTACCTGCGCTTTAAGGTCCTTTTGAATATTGACAATTGCGGCATTGGAGCGCTCACGCGTGGTGACGAAGTTGTTTGCGGGGTACACCTCCACGCTTTCAAGCTCCTCCAATATTGCTCCCGTTACGGGGTCTACCAGCAAAACTGCATCCACCTCATTGCCGAAGAATTCTATACGCACGGCCTCATCCGCTCCGCCTAAAAACACATCCACAGTATCGCCTCTCACCCTGAAGGTGCCGCGCTGGAAATCAAGCTCGGTGCGAGAATAAAGGGCATCCACAAGTTTATAGAGGAAAGAGGTTAGAGTGCGGGTTTCGCCTTTGCGTACAGTAATGGTCTGCTGGTGCCAGTCATCTGGGTTGCCTATGCCGTAAATGCAAGATACGGAAGATATTACAACCACATCGCGCCGCCCCGACATAAGTGCGCTTGCGGCGCTGAGACGGAGTTTTTCTATTTGGTCGTTGATGCTGAGGTCTTTCTCTATGTAGGTGTCGGTTATGGGGAGATAGGCCTCCGGCTGATAATAGTCGTAGTAGCTTACAAAATATTCTATGGCATTTTCGGGGAAGAAGGCTTTGAATTCGCCGTACAGCTGAGCGGCAAGGGTTTTATTATGGCTTAGGATAAGTGCGGGACGCTGCAGCTCGTGAATCACATTAGCCATGGTAAAGGTTTTGCCTGAGCCGGTAACGCCTAAAAGGCATATATCGCCCATACCCCTTCTCAGGGCTTCTGTAAGCTGAGCTATCGCCTCCGGTTGGTCTCCGGAAGGCTTATAGTCGGAAACCAAATGAAATTTCATGCTTATATCCTTTTTACCTTAAGCACATGCTTTAGCCTGCCGATTTGGGAGATGATTTTGTCCAGCTCCATATTGGACGGCACCAACAGACGAATGTTGATTTCGTTTGCACCTGTGTGAGGGTTTTCGTTTACGCTCAGGGAGCGAAGCGATGCGCGGAAAGAGCCGATAACCTCCATTATCCGGGAAAGCACGCCCTGATCGCGTTCGGAGAGGATGTTTAGGCCGGCCCGGAAGCTGCCCGAGGCTGCGCTTTCCTGCCAAATTACTTTTTGAATGCGATAAGGATATTTTGTTATGAGCCTTTCGGCATTAGGACATGAGATTCTATGTATTTTAATGCCTTCCGTGCGGGTTACAAAGCCGAAAACATCATCCCCGAATACGGGATTGCAGCATTTGGCTAATTTATAATCCATTCCGCGTACGTTTTTGGCATTCAGCACAAGTATATCGTCTCCGCCTGAAGAATAGGCCGGTTTATGCTCTGTTACGGGCGTAGTAACAGGCTCGCTTGCTATGGGGGCGGCTTCTTTCTTTTTCAGGATAAATGCCTTTATGTCATTGACATCCAAGCTTTCGCGGCCTATATCTGCAAGAAGGGAGATGACTGAAGAGTATTTGCGGGCCTTCATGAATTCGGTCTGAAGGTCATCAGGCCATTCCAATTTCCAATTGCGCAGGCGTCTTTCCAAAAGCTCTTTTCCCAAAGCCGCAAGCTTACGTTCCTCGGCATCCAATTCCTGCTTTATCTTGCTGCGGGCTTTGGAAGTGACCACCCAATCCAACCATTGCCTTGTGGGGTGCTGGTTCTTTCCCGTCATAATCTCCACAGTATCGCCGGTGCGGAGCTTTTCCTTTATGGAAACCCCCTTGCCGTTTATCATTCCTCCGAGACAACGGATACCTATGTTGGTGTGTATATTGAAAGCGAAATCCAGTACAGATGCCCCTTTGGGGAGTATTCTCAATTCGCCTGTAGGGGTGAACACAAAAATTTCGCGGTCCGGCGGCAACGGAAGGTCCTCAGGCTTGGTGTCGGCTGGATTTTCAAGGGCATAGCGCACGCTTGCAAGCCAGCGGTCGAGATTGGCCTCGTGTTGCACCCCCTTGTAGGCCCAATGGGCCGCATTGCCCCTTTCGGCCTCGTCATCCATGCGCGTCGTGCGAATCTGCACCTCCAAATAGGCTCCGCGGCTATTCTTTACGGTTATATGCAGACTCTCGTATCCGTTCGGACGCGGAGTGGTAATCCAGTCGCGCAGTCTTGAGGTGTCCGGTTCATATTCTTCGGTAACATAGCTGTAGACTTTCCAGCAGAGGTTTTTTTCCAATACCGCATCGGGTTTGCAATCGATTATGAAGCGTATTGCAAATACATCATAAACACCCTCGAACGGCACATTCTGATGTTGCATCTTGCGGTAGATGGAATAGGCCGTTTTGGTGCGTATCTTAAGCTTATACTTAATGCCGGCATCATCCAGCTTATGCTCAAGCGGCTTTATGAACTCGGTCATCAGCTTTTTGCGGTCGCTTTCAGTGGCTTTCAGCTTGTTGCTGATGGCCCTGTATTCCACAGGGTCGGCAAAACGGAAATAGATTTCCTCCAGCTCCTGCTTTATATTATATAGCCCTAGCTGGTGGGCGATAGGGATATAGAGCATGAGAGTCTCCAATATCTTCTGCTCTCTTTGGGATTTCGGGAAGATGCTTAGGGACCGCATCACTTCAAGCCTGTCGGCAATTTTTATAACCGCCACCCTCG
>JAAZIW010000252.1 GCA_012800665.1 Rikenellaceae bacterium | reverse complement strand
CTCGGTCATACGGGAAATCACTACGGTTTCACTGTCACCGTTGTCATTTATGCGCTCGATGGTACGGAGTTCTTCGAAGTGAAGTGTTCCATCATATTTGCTTTCGACAGTAGAGTCCACTACAGCACCGCCTGCAGTACCGCCGACGTGGAAGGTACGAAGCGTGAGCTGAGTACCGGGCTCACCGATGGATTGGGCTGCGATAACACCTACAACCTCTCCCTTTTCTACCATCCTGCTGGTGGCAAGATTACGTCCATAGCACTTGGCACAAACTCCCTTGCGGCTTTCGCAAGTAAGCACCGAACGGATTTCCACCTGCTCGATGGGGAGAGAGTCAATGAGTGCGGCCTCATTTTCACAGATTTCCTCGCCTGCCTGCAGGATGAGTTCTCCTGTGATAGGGTTGAAGATATCGTGTACCGTAGTACGGCCAAGAATCCTTTCCCCGAGACTTTCCACTATGGTGTCTTTGTCTCTGATGGCTCTGGCTATGAGACCGCGCAGAGTACCGCAGTCGTCTTCAGTAACGATTACATCGTGCGAAACGTCCACTAAACGGCGGGTGAGGTAACCGGCGTCGGCTGTCTTCAAAGCCGTATCTGCCAGACCTTTACGGGCGCCGTGCGTACTGATGAAATATTCGAGCACCGACATGCCTTCCTTAAGGTTGGAGGTAATCGGATTTTCAATAATTGCAGTCTCGCTCGCACCGCTCTTTTGGGGCTTGGCCATAAGACCGCGCATACCGCAGAGCTGCTTAATCTGCTGAGTGGAGCCGCGTGCTCCGGAATCCAGCATCATATATACGGGATTGAAGCCTTGCTGGTCGGCAGAAATCTGTCTGGTAACTATTCCTGTGAGCTTATTGTCGATGCTGGTCCAAAGGTCGATAACCTTGTTGTAGCGCTCGTTGTTGGTAATAAAGCCCATTGCGAAGTTGTTCTTGATTTCTCCCACCTGCTTGTAGCCTTCCTCGATAAGGGTGTACTTCTCATTCGGGATAATGACATCACCGAGGTTGAAAGAGATGCCTGCGCGGAAAGCCTGGTCATAACCGAGATTCTTTATATCATCAAGGAATTGAGCTGTGCGTTGTACGCCGGTATTTTTTATAACCTTGGTAATAATATCGCGCAGAGCCTTCTTGCCAAGTGTTTCATTGACATAGGGAACTTCCTCAGGTACGAGTTGGTTCACAATGATTCGGCCGGCAGAAGTCTTTACAATCTCGTACCCCTTGCTTAGATCTTGCTTATCCTTAGCCAGGCGCACATTGATTTCGGCATGCATGTCAATCACTTTCCCGTTGTAGGCTATTATCACCTCCTCAGGGCCGTAGAAGGTCTTTCCTTCTCCTTTGGCACCCTTACGGATTTTGGAGATATAATACAAACCGAGCACCATATCCTGCGAAGGAACGGTAATAGGCGCGCCATTGGCGGGGTTGAGAATGTTCTGACTGCCCAACATAAGGAGTTGAGCCTCCATGATGGCTGCGTTGCCAAGCGGGAGATGCACTGCCATTTGGTCGCCGTCAAAGTCAGCGTTGAAAGCAGTACAAGCCAATGGATGCAACTGTATGGCTTTGCCGGAAATCATTCGCGGCTGGAAAGCCTGTATGACGAGTCTGTGGAGGGTCGGTGCGCGGTTGAGCAACACCGGATGACCCTTCATAACATTCTCTAAGATGTCCCAAATAACGGGGTCCTTGCGGTCTACAATCTTCTTGGCGCTCTTTACTGTCTTCACTATGCCGCGCTCAATGAGCTTGCGTATAATAAAGGGCTTGTAAAGTTCAGCAGCCATATTTTGCGGGAGACCGCATTCATCCATATTGAGTTCAGGTCCGACAACAATAACCGAACGTGCAGAATAATCCACACGCTTACCCAGCAGATTCTGGCGGAAGCGGCCTTGTTTGCCTTTGAGGGAGTCGGAAAGACTCTTGAGGGCGCGGTTGCTTTCGCTCTTTACTGCGCTGGATTTCTTGCTGTTGTCGAAGAGGCTGTCCACTGCTTCTTGAAGCATGCGCTTCTCGTTGCGGAGAATAACCTCGGGAGCCTTTATCTCTATGAGTTTCTTAAGACGATTGTTACGGATTATCACCCGCCTATAGAGGTCGTTGAGGTCGGAAGTCGCAAAGCGGCCGCCGTCTAATGGAACGAGGGGGCGCAAATCAGGAGGTATAACAGGGACAACCTTTATAATCATCCACTCGGGACGATTCACTTCTTTGCTTTCCTGGAACCACTTGACTACCTGGAGCCTCTTGAGGAGATCGGCTTTACGCTGCTGCGAGGTTTCGGAAATCATCCTTTCACGGAGTTCCTTACTGAGAGCATCTACATCAATTCTCCTGAGAAGCTCGTAAACTCCCTCGGCACCCATTTTTGCAATGAATTTTTGAGGATCGCTGTCGGGGAGATTCTCATTTCCGGGAAGTTTGGCGAGCGCATCCATGTATTCATCCTCCGAAAGGAGTTCCATCTGCT
>JAAZIW010000251.1 GCA_012800665.1 Rikenellaceae bacterium | reverse complement strand
TTTGCCGTTTGTGCCGCAGCGCTGTTATCCGCATTTTCTGCACAGGCGCAAATAGAATTCAGTACTGGCTATGTCTATGCCATTACCAATAATTCTTCGGTAGCTGAAGACGGCTATAAAACATCGGAATTCTCCTCTTTTCACGGCTTCTATTTGTGCGCATTGGGGTCCGTCAAACTCCCGTACGGTCTTAGTTTCAAGCATGCCGTATCTTATTCCTATCTTATAGGGCACGAAACCAATTTTTTAAACATCTGCAAAGACCCCCGCTATACAGTTGTCAATGATACGGGTGATGTCGTTACATACGAGCATTACCTGCGTGTCCCTCTTTACTTTGCATTCGATTTCCAACTTGTTGACAATCTGCTTGGCTATGGTTATTTCGGACCGGCGCTGAGCTATTGCCTGTCTTCCAAGTCCTATGCAACATGGCCTAATATACAAGGCACCAACCATTGGAATGTGGACCATTTTGCAAAAGACACCAATTACAACGGCTACAAACGCTTTGATGTAATGCTGCTCTCAGGCGTGGGATTTGAAGTTCTGAAGCGCGTCAAGCTGGATTTCGGCGGAGCTTATGGTTTGTTGGACCGTTCCGAATCCTCAGGAAACCTGCACTACTTCACCTGGCATATAGGTTTATCTGTTATGATATGAAAACAGCCTCATTTGCGAGGCTGTTTTTTTTCTTCTTGCGCGAAAAACTTCCACTGAAATAATATCAGGTAGAAAGTACCCACCGTGACGCAGGAATCTGCAAAATTAAATACAGGACTGAAGAAAATCACTTTTTCGCCGGAACGTATTATGGGGAAATAAAACATGTCCACCACCTTGCCGAACATAAACGGCGCATAGTCCCAGATAATTCCGTAGAACAAACTATCGATTATGTTGCCGAATGCGCCTGCTGTTATTAGCGTAAGCCCTATCAGGACGCCTGTTGGCGTATTCTGCTTCTTATTCAGTGAACTTATCCACCATACGAGTACGGCACAGAGGCAGATGCGGAACAAGCTCAGAAAAAACTTGCCGACAGCTCCCCCGAACTTCATGCCGAAGGCCATGCCCTCGTTTTCTATAAAGCAGAGGCGGAACCATTGTCCTATCACGTAAATTTGTTCCCCAAGCTGCATATTGGTCTTGACCAGAACTTTTATAAGCTGGTCGATGGCCACAAGCAGTACCGCTAAAATAATCAGCTTGGCGCCTCTGGAGATTTTCATGGAAGCGCTAATTCTTGCCTTGTTTAGCCATCATCTCCTTGGCCTCTACCGTAAGGGTTGCGTGGGGTACAAGACGGAGACGCTCTTTGGGAATAAGCTGTCCTGTGACACGGCATACGCCATAAGTCTTGTTCTCGATGCGCACAAGAGCCGCTTCGAGGTTTTTGATGAACTTGTATTGACGCTGCGCAAGCTGACCGGCTTCTTCTTTGGTTAGTTGATTTGCACCATCATCCTCTACCGTCTTAAAAGAGGGCGAGGTATCTCCGATGTCGTTATTTCCGCCATGCCTTACTATTTGGCTGAGAGTGTTGTACTCATTTCTGGCTTTTCCGAGCATATCCTCGATAATGAGGCGGAATTCTTCAAGCTCCTCATCGGAATAACGGGTTTTCTTTATGTCTTCTGCCATAATCTATAGGTTTTATTGTTTTGTTACTTTTATGTGGATTGTGCCTTCGTTCCACTCTGC
>JAAZIW010000250.1 GCA_012800665.1 Rikenellaceae bacterium | reverse complement strand
GCACTTCCAGAACACGCTCCTGCTCGTAGATGCTCTGCAGCAGGCAGGCAAACAATTCGAGCTCATGATTTATCCCGACGGCATGCACGGCTACCGCGGTGCTCAATGGGAGCATTCCTGGGCTTCCGACAAGATTTTTTGGCTGAATAATCTTAAAAACAGATAATATTATGAAAGAATTTGAAAAAAGGGCTCAGGCCTGGTTAGATGGTGATTTTGATGCTGACAGCAAAGCTGCTGTGCGCGAATTGCAAAAAGATCCCGCCGCCCTCGAGGATGCTTTTCACCGCAATCTCGAATTCGGTACGGGAGGTCTTCGCGGTCTTATGGGCGTTGGCACCAACCGAATTAACAAATACACTGTGGGTATGGCCACACAAGGACTTGCCAACTATATGAAAGCCAATGTGAAGGGGCCTCTCAGCGTATGCGTTTCCTTCGATTCGCGCAACAACAGTCCGTACTTTGCGCAGATTACAGCTGATGTGCTGAGCGCCAACGGCATCAAGGTTTGGCTTTTCACGGAAACCCATCCGGTCCCCTTGGTGAGTTTTGCGGTGCGCCATAAAAAGGCCACTGCAGGAGTAATGATTACCGCTTCGCACAATCCTAAAGAATACAACGGTTATAAGGTTTTTTGGAGCGACGGAGCGCAGATTATATCTCCTGTAGATAAAGACATTGTGGCAGAAGTTGCAGGAATTACAGACCCCTCGCAGGTAAAGTTTACCGGCAATCCCGACTTGATCGAAACCATGGGCCGTGAATTGGACGAAGCTTATTTCCAAAGCGTTCTGCCGATGATGCTTTCGCCTCAGGAGCGTAAAAAACATGCCGGACTGAAAATAGTTTACACTCCTTTGCACGGCAGCGGCGTGCGTCTCGTGCCTGAGGCTTTAAGACGCCTTGGTTTTGTGAATGTGCTGACCGTAAAAGAACAGGAAAAGCTTGACGGCAATTTCCCCACGGTGGCTTCTCCCAATCCGGAGGAGCCGGCCGCCCTTAAAATGGCTCTGGAGCTTGCGGACAAAGAAGCCGCCGACTTGGTGATGGGGACAGACCCCGATGCTGACCGCATGGGCATAGCAGTACGTGATAATAATGGAGAAATGCTGCTCTTGAACGGCAATCAGACGGCCGCCATGCTTACATATTATATACTTACCCGAAGAAAAGAACTTGGCACTCTTTCTCCGCACAATTATGTGGTTAAGACCATAGTAACCACGCCTTTAGTTGCCGATATCGCTGCAAGTTTCGGGGTGGAATGCTTCGATGTGCTTACAGGTTTCAAATATATTGCAGAGATTGTGAGGCGTTATGAAGGCAAGCGTGAATTCGTCTGCGGAGGGGAGGAGAGCTTCGGCTTTAATGTGGGTGAACATGTACGCGACAAAGATGCGGTTATTTCCTGCTGTATGGTTGCGGAATGCGCTGCCTGGGCGGCAGAGCAGGGGATGTCGCTCTATAATCTGATGCAGAAGATTTACGAGATTTACGGCTATCGGAAAGAGGGCTTGGTATCGCTGGTGAGAAAAGGAGTTGCCGGAGCGCAGGAAATTCAAAAGATAATGAGCGATTTTCGCGAGGAGCCTCCAAAGCAGCTTGCAGGAAGCCCTGTGGTACGCGTGATAGATTATAATTGCCCTGATAAGACAGGCCTGCCCAAAAGCAATGTGCTGCAATTCTTCAGCGCAGAGGGGGATGTGGTGACTGTGCGGCCTTCCGGAACGGAACCTAAAATCAAATTTTATTTCGGAGCCAAAGGCGGGGATTCAGATGCTAAAATAGAATCTTTGAAAAAGCAGTTCGCTTAAGTTTGGCTTTTTAATTGCCGGAATGCTCCTTGCACCACTCTGCAATCGGGCATTCCGTGCATTTCGGGGCGCGGGCGGTGCATATATACCGGCCGTGCAAAAGCAACCAATGATGAGCAATAGGACGGTCTGAGGGCTTAATATGCCGTTCGAGGTCCTTTTCGACAGCGAATGGCGTATTGCCTCTCGAAAGTCCCAAGCGACGGGCTACACGGAAGACATGGGTGTCCACTGCAATCACCGGCTTGTTGTATAATACGCTCATTACTACATTTGCGGTTTTACGTCCGACTCCTGGCAAAGACATCAGTTCTTCCTGCGTAGCGGGAATTTCACCGTTAAAGTCACGTACCATTTTTTTAGCCATAGCTACTAAGTTTTTGGCTTTGCTGTTAGGGTATGTAACGCTTTTAATGTAGGGGAAGACTTCTTCGGGGGATGCAAGCGCAAGAGTGTCCACTATTGGGAAAGCGTCAAAGAACGCCGGAGTAACGGCATTCACCCTTTTGTCGGTGCATTGGGCGCTTAGAATCACCGCCACTAAGAGTTCGTAGGGATTCCGGAAAAGGAGCTCTGATTGTTGAGGACCCACATTCTCGCGGAAATAATCCAAAACGGCCTTATAGCGCTCTGCAATAGGTATTCTTTTAGTTTTTGCCATTGTTAGAAGGTAAGCGCAAGTTCGATGGCTTCTTTATTTTCGCTTTCAACGCATTTTTCGTCCCTGCAAACGAATACACGTCCCGGATAGCGTTCGAAAATTTCGCGGTTGTGGGTTACGATTATTACTGCGCTGCCGTTCTCTTTATTCAGGCGCATTAGGATTTGCATTATACCATCAGCAGTTTCACTATCGAGATTGCCTGTGGGCTCATCTGCAAGAATGATTTTCGGGGAATTCAGGATGGCTCTGGCAATAGCCACGCGCTGCTTTTCGCCTCCGGAGAGCTGATGCGGCATTTTGTGGGCTTTGGTATTCATACCTACCATTTCCAGGACTTCATCAATGCGTCCCAAGATATTGTTTTTATCTTTCCAGCCGGTGCTGCGAAGCACAAATTCCAAATTATGCCAAACCGAGCGGTCCATGAGGAGTTGAAAATCCTGAAAGACCACGCCGAGCTGCCTGCGTAGAGCGGGTATAGCACGCCTTTTAATACCTTTGAGACTCATCCCGCACACTTCTCCACGACCTTCGAGAAGTGGATTTTCTGCGGTTATGGTACGAATTATGGAGGTCTTACCGGTGCCCACCTTGCCGACTATATATACAAAATCACCTCTCGATACCGACATGTCTAACGAATGCACTACCACATTGTCTCCTGCAAGTATGTCGGCCTTTTCGAAAACTATCAGATTGTTCATAAAAAATAGAAACTTCCTTTGCAAAGATACAAGAAATCCGGCAATTTTTGTTAAATTTGTAATCTTTAATTTATAATGGAAATTATGAAGAAATCCGCCATATTTCTAGCATTTGTAACGCTTGTGCTGATGTCGCCGAATCTGGCGGCGCAAAGCCGTGCACAATTGTTCAGGGAAGCTCAAGACCTGTACAGAAGTGGCTCGTACGGTCAGGCAGCCGCTCTGTTCGACAAGCTGGAAGATCCCTTCAGCAAGGCGTATTCCATACTCTGCGCTTCCAAACTGAATTCCACCAATCATGATGAACGCATGAGTAAATATATGGACGAAGAGCCTTCAAGTGTTTTGGATTCCCGTATACATATGACGATGGCAGGCAACCTTTTTGATGAGGGCAATTATGAGGCAGCTGTGATGGAGTTCAGCCAAGTCGACCTTGCTTTGCTTCCTGAGGCGGAACAATCGGAATGCATCTTCAAAAAGGCTTACAGTTTCTTCTCCTTAGGCAAGTATAACGCAGCCATTAAAGATTTCGTTCAATTGCAAAGCCGTCCCTATTCCAGCTATACAGCTCCTTCCTGCTTCTATTTAGCTTACATGGCTTATAGCATACAAGATTTCGAAATCGCCGAGCTTTGGTTCAAAAAAGCTGTTGTCGATGAAAGATTCAAGTCACTTGCGGAGTATTACATAATGGAATGCCGTTTTATGAGTGACGACTACGACTTTGTACTGAAAAATGCCCCCGCTATGCTTGACACCCTTCCTGCGGAAAGGCAGGGCCGCATGGCGCGTATAATCAGCGAATCGTATCTGGTAAGGGGACAGAGCGACAAAGCTCTTCAATATTTGAATAAAGAATCCAAGCCGGACAATCGCACGGACTTCTTTCATGCAGGCTCGGTGTTGTATGCAGTTGAGGATTACAAGGGAGCAATAGAGAATTTTTCGCGCATGGAGGCCCGCATCGATTCCATCGGTCAGGTAGCAAGCTATCAATTGGGTTATTCTTATATACAGACCGGCAACAAGGTTTCCGCTGCAGCGGCATTCAAAGAGGCTTCTCAGCTCTCTTTCGATTCTGTAATTCAAGAAGATGCGGCATTCAATTACGCCAAGCTCTCCTTCGACCTCAATGGCGACACTTCGCCCTTTTCTGAATATATAAACAAATACTCTACCGAGAAGAGGGGAGAGCAAATCTATAATTACATGGCCATCGGTGCACTCAACAAGCGCGATTATACTGCAGCCATAGAAAATTATTCCAAAATCGAAGAACTCGACGATTCTCAAAAAGGGAATTATATAAAGGCCAATTACCTGCGAGCAGGTCAACTCATTTCCGGAGGAGCTTGGAGCAGCGCCATCCCGTATCTTAAGGCGGCGGGCTTTTACTATCCCAGAACCAACCGATTCAATCAGCTCAGCCGTTATTGGTTAGCGGAGGCCAACTATAATTCAGGCAATTTTGCAGAGGCCGGCAGAATATGGGAAGAGCTTTACAATACAAGCGCGCTCAGAGGCATGCAAGAAAGCGCTCTTCTGACTTACAATATAGGCTATGCTTTTTATTCCGATAAAAAGTACCCACAGGCCGCACGTTGGTTCGATCTTTATGCCGCCAGCAAAGATGAATTCAACCGCGAGGACGCTCTTCTGCGTCGCGCAGACTGCGATTTTGCAATGCACAGCTATAGGGAGGCAATAAAGTATTATC
>JAAZIW010000249.1 GCA_012800665.1 Rikenellaceae bacterium | reverse complement strand
TGCAAGAACAGAGCAGAGCCATGGCGCTTATGGCTATTAGTTTAGCAAACGTTTTCTTCATATTGCTTCAAAAGTATCAATATTTTTATGAATGTGCAAACGTTTGTAAAAAATAATTTGTATCTTTGATGATTATGAGCAAAACCACCATAGTTGATATAGCGCTTGCTCTTGGAATAACTCCTTCTACTGTTTCCCGTGCGCTTGCAGGCAATAAAAAAATCAAAGCAAGCACTCGGGAGGCGGTACGGGCCAAGGCCAAGGAGTTGGGCTATGAGCGCAACGAGGTTGCATCCAATTTGCGCAGGGGAGTGACTAAAACTGTGGGAATCATAGTGCCGCGCATAAACCGCGAGTTTTTCAGCAGTATTATCAGCAAGGCGGAAGCAGTATTGGTGGAGGCGGGTTATTCTCTGCTGATTTGCCAAACTTACGAAAAGGCCGAAAACGAAATCAGAGCTCTTAAAACATTGAGCTCCAGCCGTGTAGCCGGCATCATGATTTCTCACTCGGCCGAAACCCCTTCGAGCAAAGCCATCAAAGAGACAATTCGCGGCAGCAAAATAAAATTGGTGCAGTTCGACCGCGTTTTCGAAGATTTGCCAGGCTCACGAGTTGTGAATGATGATTTCAACGGTGCCTATATGGCGGTGAAACATCTTATAGAAAGAGGTTACAAGAAAATAGGCGCTATGGTCGGTTACGACACCTGCCTTGCTTTTGTAAATAGATATAAAGGTTATGAGGCGGCTTTAAAGGAAGCCGGAATGCCGCTCGACAAGGCACTGGTGTTTCCCGGAACGATAGTGCGCGAAACAGGCTATGCCAATGCCGGCAAAGCTATCGATGCAGCTTGCGATGCCCTCTATTCTTCCGGAGATTTCTCCGCTTTGGGAGCTTTGGAGTGCGCTTTGGCGCGCGGCCTGCGGGTTCCCGAAGATTTCGCCATAGTAGGGACTGCCAACGAAAGTTTTACTGCTCTTACCACTCCTTCGATGAGTTCAGTAAATCAGAATCCCTCAGATATGGGCAGGCAGGCTGCAGAGGCCATGTTGCGCCTGCTCAAGGGCGATACCGCAGGAGAAGAAATAATAGTGGATACCGAACTTATTGTCAGGGAATCCACCGGAGGAAAAAAACAACAAATCAAATAAATTATAAATTTTAAAAAACAAAAAACATGAAAGTAAATTGTACAGTACGTCATTCATCACATCCCGCGGATGCAAAAAATTACGACACCACACAACTGAGAGAGCATTTTCTTATAGAGAAAGTAATGGTTGAAGATGAAATAAATATGGTGTATACCATGTACGACCGTATGATAGCCGGAGGAGCGGTTCCCGTTAAAGAGGAACTTGTGCTTACGGCTCCCGATATTCTTAGGGCAGATTATTTTACTCAAAGGCGCGAACTCGGCATCATTAATGTCGGGGGAACCGGAATAGTGAAGGTAGGGGAAGAAGAATTCACAATTTCCTTCAAAGAAGCCTTATATGTTGGAAGAGGTGACAGGCATGTTTCTTTCAGAAGCGAAGATCCCTCTAAGCCCGCCCGTTTCTATTTCAATTCGGCTCCCGCACACCGCGAAACAGGCATAAAGCAAGTTTCCAAAAAAGATGCAGTGGTAATGCACGCCGGCTCTCTTGCAGAAAGCAACGAGCGTACCATCAACCGTCTGCTCGTAAAAGAG
>JAAZIW010000248.1 GCA_012800665.1 Rikenellaceae bacterium | reverse complement strand
GGCCTCAGCGGCAGCGGCAAAAGCTCTCTTGCTTTCGACACCATCTATGCCGAGGGACAACGCCGCTATATGAATACCCTTTCCCCTTATGCCAAGCATTTCATGGGCATTTTGGAAAAGCCGGAAGTGGAAAGCATCGAGGGGCTCAGCCCCATCATAGCCATAGAACAAAAGACAACAGGCAAAAATCCACGCAGCACGGTAGGCACCATCACCGAAATTTCAGATTTTCTGCGCTTGCTGTATGCAAAGGCTTCCACCGCATATTCTCCCATAACGGGAATGGAGCTTATCCGTTATACCGATGAGCAGATAGTTGAGCTTATAATGAAAGATTACGAGGGCCGCAAGTGTCTGCTTTTGGCTCCATTGGTTCGGGGAAGGAAGGGGCATTACCGCGAGCTTTTCGAACAGATGCGCCGCAAAGGCTATACTCAGATAAGGGTGGATGGAGAGATTCTTTCTTTAGATGAGGTAGAGCAGTTGGACCGTTATAATACGCATTTCATAGAGTTGGTGGTAGATAAAATGAAGCCCGGGGAGGGGGATGAAAAGCGCATCCGCAATTCCGTAATCTCCGCTTTGGGGATCGGCAAGGGCTCGCTTGCCGTTTTCGATGCGGAAAGCGGTGCCTTGAGGCATCTTTCCAAGCATCTTATAGATCCCGAAAGCGGGCTTTCCCTTCAGGAGCCTCAGCCCCATACCTTTTCCTTCAATTCTCCCGAGGGGTACTGCCCCAATTGCAAGGGGCTCGGCACTGTTCCGGATGTGAATTTGGATGTGATTATCCCCGACCGCAGCAAGAGCATTGCCGATGGTGGAATAGTGCCTTTGGGGCGTCACCGCGAAAACAAGAAATTCAATATTGTACGCTCTATTGCACGCAAATACGCTTTTTCTTTATACGACCCGATAGAAGCCATTCCCGATGAGGTGGTGAGTTTGCTTGTCTACGGCTCTGATGAATTTTTCAGAGTCGGCGAAGGCGCTCTAAGCCTGATGGTTAATTGGCCGGGGATTGTAGATAATATAGAAGATAAGATTGTGTGCCCTGTTTGCCGGGGGACCCGCTTGCGCGAGGAAGCAGGCTTCTTTAAAATAGACGGCAAAACCATTTCGGAAGTGTCTGCAATGGAGATTTCACATTTGCAGCAATGGCTTGGGGGCTTGAAACTCAGCGGACGGGCGGCGGCGGTGTCGAAGGATATCCTTAAAGAGCTTCGCGACCGTGTTGGATTTTTAGTGGATGTAGGCCTTCAATATCTTACGCTCGACAGGGCTACGGGGTCGCTGAGCGGAGGCGAAAGTCAGCGCATACGTCTGGCGACGCAAATCGGCTCCAAACTCGTGAATGTGATTTATATTCTGGATGAGCCGTCCATAGGCCTGCATCAGAGAGACAATCACAAATTGCTGGGTTCGCTGAAACATCTTCGGGACGAAGGCAATACCGTTATAGTGGTGGAGCATGATGAGTCTACGATACGTTCCGCCGATTGGTTAGTGGATGTCGGCCCGGGTGCAGGAGCCTTGGGTGGCAAGATTGTCTACAGCGGCCCCGCTGATATAGTTTGCGGGGATGCCGTCGGCGTTAAGATAAATGCCGGTGCCAGCACTGCTGCCGGCGCTTCCGCTTTATCTGCTGATGCTACCGTCGGCACAGCTGCTGCCGAATCTGCCAAATGCGTTGCCGACTCCGAAACTATAAGCTATCTTTCCGGAAAAGACTCCATCGAAATACCCTCTGTGCGAAGGAAAGGCAACGGTCTTAAATTAGGCTTGAGGGGTGCAAGCGGTAATAATCTGAAAAATATCGACATCGATTTTCCTTTAGGATGCCTTATAGGAGTGGCAGGAGTGAGCGGCAGCGGCAAAAGCACTTTGGTAAGCGATACCCTGATGCCTATTCTCAAAGCTGAATTCTATCGTTCCACCAATCGGCCTCTGCCTTACAAAGAAATCGTAGGGCTTAAGAACATTGATAAGGTTATAGAGGTGGACCAAAGCCCTATAGGCCGTACGCCCCGTAGCAATCCCGCCACCTTTACCGGAGTATTCAACGATATTCGCGCTCTTTTTGAGGATACTCCTGATGCCAAAGTCCGCGGTTTTAAAGCGGGAAGATTTTCTTTCAATGTGCGCGGAGGAAGATGTGAGGAATGCAAGGGCGCGGGTATAAAGGTGATAGAGATGAATTTTCTTCCCAGCGTAAGCGTGATTTGCGAGCAATGCAGAGGAAAGCGCTATAAAGAAGATACTCTTGCGGTACATTACAAAGGGAAAAACATTTCGGATGTGCTCGATATGCCGATAAGCGAGGCCTACGAGTTTTTCAAGACAAATCCGCGCATAGCCCCCAAACTCAAGGCCCTGGTGGATTTAGGTCTCGGCTATGTTCATCTCGGGCAGTCTTCGGTAACCTTGAGCGGAGGTGAAAGCCAGCGTATGAAGTTGGCTGCGGAACTCTTCCGGAAAGCCAGCGGAAACACCCTATATATATTCGATGAACCCACCACGGGCCTGCATTTTGCAGACATCAAGGTGCTTTTAGGCGTTTTGCAAAAGCTCGTCGATCAGGGCAATACGGTGATAATCATAGAACACAATATGGATGTGCTCAAAAGCGTGGATTATATTTTCGACCTCGGACCGGAAGGCGGAGCAGCGGGAGGGTATATAATTTCCGAGGGCACGCCTGAACAGCTTGCAAAAGATCCGAATTCAATTACAGGAAAATATTTAAAAGACATTTTATATGATGAGAGTTAATAAAATCACTGCAGCGCGCAGGGAATATCATGAATGGTGCCGCGCCATCGGAGTGGATACCGTTCAAAAACTTAATGAGGTGCTGGCGGAAGGACGGGCTATATCTCTCATAAACCTTTGCGAGGCTCGTCAGGAAAGGAAATATGCCGATATAGCAAACCAGATTTTCTGGCGCAGAAAAAAATCGCGCATAGTTTTGATATCCGGCCCTTCATCGAGCGGCAAGACCTCATCCTCTCTTAGAATCGCACAACAGTGCCGTGTTCTCGGCATCAATCCCAAAGTAATAGAACTGGATAATTACTTTGTAGATCGCAGCCGCACTCCCAAAGATGAGAAAGGCGAATATGATTTCGAGAGTCTTTATGCTATGGACATTGAACATCTCAACAGTGACCTCAATGACCTGATTGCCGGAAAAGAAGTGATAATCCCAAAATTCGACTTCAAGACCGGTCATCCCATTTTAGATGACCCTTCACGCAAAATGAAGCTTGAACCATCGGACATACTCTTTATGGAGGGTATTCATGCGCTCAATCCGGCGCTTATTCCCGATGTGGATCACTCCAGAGTATTTTATATCTATATCTCAGCCCTTTCCGCCCTTAAAGGAGGCACAAAGGTGCATGGTTCCACCACCGACAAACGGCTCCTCCGCCGAATCGTGCGCGACAGCCGCGTAAGAGGCATCTCCCCCGAAGAAAACATTCTCCGCTGGCCGAGTGTCCGCAGGGGTGAAACCCGCAATGTATTCCCGTATGAAAATAATGCCCATGTGGTGTTCAATTCTTCCACTCTCTATGACATCCCTCTGCTGAAGTATTATGCTGAACCTTTGCTTTATGAGATTAAAGAAGCAAGCCCTGTCTATAAAAAAGCCCAAGCCTTAATACGCTTTATGGAGCCAGTCAACGTACTCAAGCCATCCGAGATTGCCGCCATTCCTCCCACCAGCATCATGCGTGAATTCATCGGCGGCCAAACCTTATAGTTGTCTTTACTTCATCCCTCTTATCTTAGCCCTCTTATCTTTACTTAAGTTCTCTTGTCTTAAGTCAGCTTGACGGTCGTTATATTTTATAATGATTCACAGCATTTATATTTATAAATCTGAATTTATGGACATCATTATTTATGGCAGCCTGCACGGTTCGACCAAGCGATATGCCGAACGTCTCGAAGAAATGACAGGCATAGCGGCTATAAACTACAAGGATGTTAAAGAGATTGCCAAATATGACCGCATAATCTATCTTGGAGCTTTATATGCAAGCGGAGTAATGGGATTAAAGAAAATAGTCGGCCGTATGTCACAAAATCAGAAACTCATTGTCGCTACCGTAGGCCTGGCCGATCCGGAAAACCCGGTCAATATCACCAACATCAGGAATGCTCTTAAGGAACAGATTCCTCCGCATCTTTATGATGAAACGAAGATATTCCATCTGCGGGGAGGAATCGATTACAGCCGTCTTGGATTAAAGCATAAGGTTATGATGTCACTGCTTTGTTCAAAGGTTTCCAAAATGCCTGAAGAAGAACTTGATGAAGAACAAAAAACCATGCTCGCAACCTATGGGGGAATAGTGGACTTTGTCGATTTGGATACATTGAAACCGCTTGCCGACGTTATCTGATGCCGCCCACTATTTGCTGCAGCCATTCTGCATCTGTTTCATCAAAGGCGGCAAGTTTGCGGCTGTCGATGTCCAAAACTCCCGCGACTTCGTTGTCGATAAAAACCGGCACCACAATTTCGGAACGGGACTCGCTGCTGCAGGCGATGTGTCCGGGGAATTCATCCACATCCGGTACTATTATCGTTTTCCTCTCCTTCCAGGCTGTGCCGCAGACGCCTCTCCCGAAACTGATTCTTTCACAGGCCGGAGGACCGACATTCGGCCCCAATATCAGCCACTGTCCTTTTCCGTCCGACTCCTCCTCTTTCCCGTCGCAACGCACTTCTTCTATCCACTGCCCTTTTCCGCCCTGCGCCTCCTCTTTTCCGGTGCAACGCACTTCCTCTATCCACTGTCCTTTTCCGCTTGGCTCCTCTTCTTTACTATCGCAGCGCACTTCTTCTATCCACTGTCCTTTTCCGCCCTGCTCCTCCTCTTTCCCGTCGCAACGCACTTCTTCTATCCATTGCATCGTTTCTACAAAGTAGAAGCCGGTCCACCAGAAGCCGAAGCTCTCTTGAAGCAGCTGCGCTATCTTCTGAAGCCGCTCCTTCCTGCCCGTTTCCGGCAGTGCATTTATCTGCTTGATAACAGCTTGGTATTTCTCCGCTTTATTCATAATAAAATTTTCTTTTGTTTTATACCCTTTTTCTCCACATGGCTAAGCGTTTTAGGCCTTTTTCGCTTTTCCCTCTATCGCTTAAACCCGCCACATGACGGGACGAGATGCAAACAAGCATGAGGCGTACAATTCGAGCGTAAAATGTAACTCGCTGACTATCATCGAAATCATGAAAGAAGAGTATGAAATTTG
>JAAZIW010000247.1 GCA_012800665.1 Rikenellaceae bacterium | reverse complement strand
TCTTCGACCACTTGGCGCCGGCTGTCTCCTCCCGTCGTTTCCTGCATGGTCTTCGACCACTTGGCGCCGGCTGTCTCCTCCCGTCGTTTCCTGCATGGTCTTCGACCACTTGGCGCCGATATGCCCCTGCCGTCAGTTACATGGCTACGGAAGAACTGCCTCGATATTAAAAGCCCTCCGCGTTGAGCATGGGCGGCATTGTCAGCGGCGGTGAAATTGTCAAGCAAAAAAGCGAGCGTAAAATGTAACTCTCTGACTATCAGCTAAATCCTTAAAGAACACCCGAAAATTTGGCTGACCTTGTTTAAAGATCTGCCTCATTATCAGCACTTTCCATTTTACGCTCGCTTTCCAGATTGCAGGCGGGGCTGCTCTTAGAGCTGTTTATTGTATCATTGTAGGGCATTTTCATCTGTTTTTACTTGATCCTGTTTCCCTGCTCCCTCTCAACTCTCTTTTCCGCTACATGGTACGACGTTTTCGGCCTTTTTCGTCATACCATGAAAGGCAGCTGAAACCATTGTTAAGCATTTTCGGCCTTTATTGCTTAAACCCTCTCGTCTAGAAGCACCCCTCCGAAAGTCAACCAAATCCAGCGATAAGCATTTTCGGCCCTTTGTAATATGCAACATGCAAATGGGCCAATTTCGGAAAAGTTGTTTCCCCCACCCTTTAACGCGAGGGAGACGAACTCGCTTTCCATCCGGGCTACTGACAATTTGTCAGTGGAACGTTGTTTGCCATATAATATAGTGTCCGCTAAGGATGGTAAAAGTAAAAGTATAACAATTAAAATAATAGGAGATTTAAATTATGTTACCAGTAAGACATTATAGAAATCGGTGGCTTCCCGATGTATTCAACGATCTTTTCGACAATGATTGGATGACCCGCAGCAATGCTACTGCTCCTTCCATCAATGTATTGGAAACCGAAAACAGTTATGAACTCGAGCTCGCAGCCCCCGGCATGACCAAAGAAGATTTCAAAGTAACCCTCGATACCGATGGAGATCTTGTAATCAGCATGGAGAAAAAGGTAGAGGATGAGAAAAAGAAGGAGGGACATTATCTGCGCCGCGAGTATTCCTACACTAAATTCCAGCAAACTATGTTGCTTCCCGACAATGCAGATCGCGAAAATATCAATGCAGAAGTGATTAACGGCGAACTCAAGGTGTGCATTCCCAAAATCAAGAAAGTTCCCGAAAAGGAAAGTTGCAGAAGCATCGAGGTTAAATAATATTCTCAACGCAAATTGCTAAGAGGCCTGCTGACTAAGACTTAGCCGGCCTCTTTTTGTGTTTACACCAAACTCTTCTTCAGCCAGGCGTTGCCCTTGATGCGCAGGGCGAAGATTATCCCGCGCGCATTCAACTCTATGCACATGGCTATCCAATAGCCGACAAGACCCATTTTCGGGGTAAGGATAAGAGCGAGGCCTATACGGACTATCCACATGCTGGAGAAGTTCATGACAGTGGGTATCATTGTATCTCCTGCTCCCACGCAGGCTCCGTATCCCACTATGGAAACGCCATATAAAAATTCTGCAAAAGCCACTATCCTAAGGCATTTGACTCCAAGCGCAATCACTTCGGTGTCGGATGTGAGAAGACTCATCATCTGCGGAGCGAAAATATACATCAACACTGCAAGGAAACCCATCATTCCTCCGGCTATGCCTATATTTATCCATGCAAAACGCTTTGCATAATCCTTTCGCCCGGCTCCTATGCTCTGCCCGACAAGGGGCGTTACGGCATCAGCCATTCCATATCCGGGCATATAACAGAAACTTTCGGCAATAATGGCGAATGCGTTGGCCGCAATGGCAATGGTGCCAAGCGGTGCTACGATTATGGTTGCTATCACATAGGCTCCCCTCATCACTATATTCTGCAACCACAAAGGTCCGCTGATTCCGAAAGCGTTTTTAAGGACGGGGCGGTCCGGCAACCAATTTCCTAACGCGCTTTTAAAGGAACTGCGATTTGCTTGCCGGCTTTCAAGATGCGACTGCCGGCTTTCACTGTCATCAAGCTGCCGGTTTTCAAGATGCGACTGCCGGCTTGTGCCGTAACCGGACTGCTGGTTTGCACTGTCATCAAGCTGCCAACTTTCGTCACTATTAAGCTTCCGGCCTGCTCTGCAATCAAGAATAAGGCTTGTGAGGCGGTCCTGTTTCAAATTCAACTCCCGCGACTTTGCAAGCAGATACCAAAGGCTTGCCGCCATTGCAAATAATTCAGCGGCGGCCGTACCTACAGCGGCCCCCATTACTCCCATATCGCAGATATAGATGAACAGATAATTGAACACCACATCAAGCAGGCACATCGTTGCGAATATAATGCTTGGCACTTTTAAATTGCCGTTTGCCGCAAGGAAGCCCGATGCGCTCAAACCAATCTGCATGAACGGTATTGCTGCGGAATATATCAGAAAATAAGAAGATGCATCTGAGGCAATATCGGCCTTGCCTCCAAGCCAATACGGCAGGGGAGAACTGATGCTGATGCCAATCAGACCGAGAACTATGGAAAAAACAAATCCGCTTACCAATCCCTTACGCATTACATCCCTTGCTTTCCGCCCGTTTCCGGCTCCGAGAAGTTGCGCTATCTGCACCGAAAAACCTGAAGTGGTCGCCATGCAAAGCCCGCCGAACAGCCATGTGCTGGAACTCACAAGCCCGATGGAGGCCGCCTGCGTAGCGCCGAGATGTCCTACCATAGAGGCATCTATATATTGCATGAGTATGTTGGAGAGTTGTGCAAGAATAGCGGGAAGGCCGAGCATAAGGGAAAGCCGCAGCTGCTCTTTCCCCGTCATGGGGGAGTTGCTGCGGATTTTCGCCAACAATATGTCTTTAGCCGATGCCACTAAGTCGTTGTTTCTGTTAAAAAAATGTTCAGTCGTAGTACCGGTTAAAAAATGTTCAGTCGTAGTTCCGGTTTAAAAACCACCAAGTCGTAGTTCCGGTTAAAAACTGTTCAGTCGTAGTTCTGCTTAAAAACCACCAAGTCGTTATTCTGCTTAAAAAACTATTCAAAAAACAGAAATAGTCTTTCCGTCTTCGGTAGTGTCAGTTGAACTGCGCCGAAGCGTTCAACACGCTTGTAAAGCCATTCGGAAAGCAAATATATAACAATAATCGGAAAAATAATAAGCAGGAAAGTGTTTCCGCTTGCGTTTATTAGTATTTTTAGATAAAAAACTTTAAAAAATTAACTATAATTGAAAAATAAATTGTAAATTCGTAGCGACAGCACTAATAATACTCATAACCGTTTTATGGAAGGAGCGATTACATTAAATTCCAAGCCCGTAGAGGGCAACATTTTAGTAATAAACACGGGTTCCACCTCATCTAAGTTCGGCTATTACAAAGACGGAGTTCAGGTGTGCGGAAGCCAGATAGACCATTCCAAAGCGGAAATCGAAAAAGCGACGGATTTTTCCGCTCAGCTTGCAATACGCAATGCGGCCGTTTCCAAATTCTTGGAGGAGAATCACATTCCCTTGGAAGAAATAGATTTGATAATGGGTCGCGGCGGACAGATGAGGCCTATCCTCCCAGGCGTCTATTCTGTAAATGCCGATATGCGCGAGGTGCTTATAAGCTATCGCGACGGCAAGCACGCCAGCAGTTTGAGCCCCGTTATGGCAGATGATTTGGCAGGGGAGATAAATAATGTGCGTAAGGCAAAAGGGATAAAAGGCCGTTACGGTGAATGCAAAGCCTATATAGCGGATTCTACCACATCGGATGAAATGCTTCCCGAATATCGGCTCTACGGTGTTCCCGAATTCAAGCGCGAAAGTCTTTATCATGCCCTCAATTCAAGAGCCGTTGTGCGCAAGTATTTGGCAGACATAGGTTTTGAAAAGAATAATAAAAATATCATAGTCTGTCACATGGGTGGCGGAGTCACCATCTCGATGCATCAAAACGGCCGCGTAATCGACAGCACTCACGGGCTTGACGGCGATGGTCCCATCACTCCGGAACGGTCGGGCACTTGTCCTGCTCTTCCTCTTGTGGAAATGTGCTTCAGCGGTAAATATACCGAAAAGGAAATCCGCAATAAAATTGTGGGTGGAGGCGGTGCAGTGGCTTATTTCGGCACCAACGACATGCGAGTGGTGGAGGCCAAGGCTAAAGAGGGTGTACCCGAATACAAATTATTCATGGAGGCTTTCGTACTCAATATCGCCAAATATATAGCCGCCCTGACTGTTGATGTGTACGGCAAGGTGGATGCCCTTTTGTTTACGGGCGGCATCGCTTATAGTAAATACATTACCGATGCGATAATCAAAAGGGTGGGGCATCTGTTCCCCGACATACGCATCTATCCTGGTGAAAACGAAATTCGCAGCCTTGCCGAAAACGGCTATATGGTACTCTCCGGAAAGGTAAAAGCGAAGACTTACAATAAAAACAAACTGATAGAAGACTAATTAAACAATTAATACAAGAAATATGGAAAAAATCGATTACAGCAAGAGATCCTTTGCTTATTATCCCACAAACGCCATCGTTATTGCAAAATACGAGAACGGTGCATGGGGCAAACCGGAAATCTCTTCGGACTTTATGCTTTCCGTCCATTGCTTTGCAGGTGCGTTTCACTATGCCCCTGAATGCTTCGAAGGCCTTAAGGTTTATCGCGGAGCTGATAATAAGGTGCGCATGTTCCGCCCGGACGAGAATGCCAAACGAATGATCAGCAGCGCTACTTATCTTGATATGGGTTATCCCGATGAGGAAATGTTCATCGAAATGTGCAAGATGTGCGTGCGAGCCAACTGGGAATTCATTCCTCCATACGAATCGGGTGCATCCCTCTATCTGCGTCCCGTATTGTTCGGTATGAATCCTCAACTCGGCATCAGGAGCGCCAAGGATGTTACTTTCATAGTTATGAGCTCACCTGTGGGAACTTATTCCGGCGCCAAGGCTCTTATGCCCGGCACGGCAGTCCTTTCCCGCAATTACGACCGCGCGGCCACTTACGGCAGCGGCTATTATAAATTGGGAGCCAATTATGCGCAGAGTCTTCATGCTTACAACATAGCCCGCAAACAGGGCTACAGGGAGCTGCTTTTCTTGGACACTGCCACCCATACCCATATCGAAGAATTCGGGTCCTCCAACTTCTTCGGAATCAAAGGCAATAGTTATATTACCCCCGATTCGGACAGTGTTCTTCCGTCCATAACCAACAAGAGTCTCAGACATGTGGCTGCCGATATGGGTCTCACCGTTGAAATGCGCAAGGTGTATGTAGAAGAACTTGCCGAGATGGATGAGGTTAACGCCTGCGGCACAGCAGTGGTGATTACCCCCATCTGCAAGATAGACGACAAGCCCACATTGGAATCCACAGAAATCACCAAATGCTACCATATCGGCGATCCCGAGAATTGCGGACCTATCAGCCGTAAACTATACGACGCTATTGTCGGTATGCAAAAGGGACTGTTGCCCGACAAATATGGCTGGTGCATGATTCTTGAGGAAAAATGATGGCGGAAGAAAGATGACGCCGGACGAAAAAGAATACCAATTAGGTAAAGAATGCCAGCGCAAGGGGGATTGGCAAGGCGCCATGAACCATTATTTGGAAGCTGTTTCCATAAATCCCGACAGCCCCGCAAAGGCTGCTCTTGAAATGGTTAACGAGATTTTGGACTTTTATAACAAAGATATGTATAACCCATAAAAACTATAGACTATGGCAAAAATACATGGAGCGGTTGTGGTAGATACGGAAAGATGCAAAGGTTGCAATCTTTGCGTACTGGCCTGCCCGCTCGGAGTCTTGGAGCTGACCCCCAAGACCGTCAACACAAAGGGATATCATTATTCCCAACCCGTCCATGAAG
>JAAZIW010000246.1 GCA_012800665.1 Rikenellaceae bacterium | reverse complement strand
TTTACCAAGTTCGCCATGAAAGTATTGCCGCTTTACAATAAGTTCCGTACTGTGTCGATGGCATTAGTGATTTTACAGGTGACTCTGCCGGTGCTCGGCTTTATTACTTTGGACAGGATTGTGCGCGGCAACATTCCTTTGCGGGATTTCAGGCGCAGTTCGTGGCTCGCATTGGCGCTGACAGCCGGTTTCTGCATATTAGCAGCATTGATTCCTTCGATTGCGGGAAGTTTCAGCGGCTCGGCGGATGCTGGGATGCAGGAAATTTTGACAGATGCCCTTCGGGCGGACAGGCGTGCTCTTTTGGTAAAGGATGCCTGGATGTCGGCGGCGCTGATACTGCTCTGCTGGGGGTTGCTTTGGTGGGGATATGGCTTCGGCAAGGTTTCGGAAGATGCATCCGTGCGCAACCGCAAACTGACGGCTGCCTTGGGGGTAAGCGCTCTTGTGCTGATAAATCTGTTTGTGGTGGGCAAGCGCTATCTTAATGATGATCATTTTGTTACCCCCCGCTCATTCATCGGCCAGTTCGATAAGAGGCCGGTAGATAAGGCTATTTTGGCAGATACAGACCCCTCTTTCCGTGTTTTGGATTTGACGGTAAATGTTTTCAACGATTCGCATCCCTCTTATTGGCATAAAAATATAGGCGGATATTCCCCAGCCAAATTGCAAATCTATCAAGAGTATATCGAGAGCCATCTGCAAGGCGAGATTTCGCAAATCTATTCTTTACTTGGCAAGGCCGCCACTTTGGAAGAGGCGGAAGCCATGCTGCCGGAATTGGAGGGGCTTTCCAAACTGAATTGCCGGTATATTATTTTGAATGGAGATATGGCTCCGCTGAGATATCCTTATGCGCAAGGGAATGCCTGGTTTGAGGGGGGAGCTTCGGCCGACGGTGCGGACGGAGCTTCAGGCGGTGCGGCGGGCAGGCAGAGCGAAGGAAGTGCTTTGAGCGGTAGTGCGACCGGCAAGGTTTCCAATGGTGCGGCGGGCAGGCTGTCGGGCCGCGCTTCCGGCGGTTCAGCTGGCCGCGAGAGCAGTGCGCTTGGCGGGCCGGATGGCGCGGGCAAGCAAATCGAACTTCTAAGTTATACCCCTAACGAACTCCGCTATCGCTATACGACGCCTTGTGATGCAAAAGCGGTCTTCAGCGAGGTTTATTATCCTGACGGATGGACGCTAAAAGTAGTTGATACGGGCGAACTTCTGCCTATCAGCTTGTCGGACGATGTATTCCGCTCGGCAATACTTCCAGCAGGCGAACACGAGCTTGTGATGCGCTTTGCCCCCGACTCTTACGCAAGGGGTTATAGACTTTCTCTAATCTGCTCCCTGCTTACCTTGCTGCTTGCCGCCGGCGCAATTGTTTATATGGTGGTTGGCAAAAAACAAAAAGTTGCAGACGAGGGCGGTGCGCAAAAGGCAGCGGCCGAAAGTCAAACGCCTGCCACAAATGAAGGCCAAAAGGCAGCTGTGGCTGAAAAGCCGGTGACCGGCAAAAAACAAAAGGAAGACTAAGTGGAAGTTCGCGCCAAAAAATCCCTCGGCCAGCACTTTCTGGTAGACCTCTCCATCGCAGAGCGCATAGTTGCCGCTTTGAATGCTTCGCAGGCTCTTGAAACAAGTCGCGGCGGACCATCTTCCGAGACTTTTCAAGCATTTTGCATAAATGCCCAAACGCCTCAGGCCGAAGATGGCAAATCTTCTTCCGCCCCCTCTCAAACCTCTTGCATAAACGGTCAAACGCCTCAGGCCGAAAATGACGAACCTGCCTTAACCAAGGCCTACCAAACTCCTTGTGCAGAATCCACTTCTGCCAAAACCACTCAAACTGAAAGTGGAAAATCTCCATTTCCCGAAGCCAACCAAACTCCTTACAAGGCCTCCTCTTCTGCTGAGGCAATTCAATTCGAAGATGGAAAATCTCCATCTGCAGAAGCATTCCAAACAAAAGGCGTCAATTCTCCTTCCGGCAAAACCGATGTGCTGGAAATCGGCCCCGGAATGGGCGTGCTTACCAGATACCTATTGCAGCGCAAGGACATCAATCTTAAAATGGTAGAACTGGACAACGAGTCAGTGGAATATCTAATGAATAATTTCAGCGGACTTGAAGGCAAATTGTATCAGGCCGATTACCTTAAATTGGATGTTCATAAACTCTTTCCGGCAAAATATTCAATCATCGGCAACTTCCCTTACAACATCTCCTCGCAGATTTTCTTCAAGATTTTGGATGACCGCGACAGAGTGCCGGAGGTGGTGTGTATGATTCAAAAAGAGGTGGCTCGGCGCATTGCGGAAAAGCCGGGCAGCAAAACCTATGGCATTTTGAGCGTTTTGCTGCAAGCATGGTACGACATCGAATATCTTTTTACCGTAGAGCCCGGATCCTTCGCCCCGCCGCCCAAAGTGCGCAGCGCTGTAATCCGCCTCCGTCGCAACTCCCGTACCGCGCTGATTGCAAAGCCTCTCAGCACTCAAATAACGAAACGTGGTTTCGCAACTACAGCAGAACATGATGCCGCAACTACAGCGGAACCACCAGGCGCTCAAATAACGAAACGTGGTGCCGGTCCCATAGCAGAACAGGCTGATGCCGCTATTTTAAACGAGTCTGATACCTTATTGATAAGTCAAACCGGCGAGTCATCATCAGGGCAAACCAACGCGCCTCTGAAACAGACTGACACGCCCGATAAGGGGGCCGCTGAAAACCAAGCCTGCGAAGGACAGATTGAAATCGATGAAAAGATGTTCCGCAAAGTCGTCAAGACCGCTTTCGGCCAGCGCCGTAAGACCCTCCGAAATGCCTTGAAGCCTCTTCTTCCGGAAAACTTCGACCTTTCCGCCCCCATCCTTCAGCAACGAGCCGAACAATTAAGCGTCGACGACTTCATAAACCTCACCGCCAAAATCATCATCGGCTAAACCTCCTTTCCGCAGGCTTGGAATCAAGACAGTCTCGGCTACACCAAATCTTCTTTCTCCGGCTAAGCCTCCTTTCCGCAAACTTGAGGTCAAGGCAGTCTCGGTTACACCAAATCTTCTTTCTTCGGCTAAGTAGTCTTTTCGCTGGCTAAGGGGAACAAGACAATTCTTTCGAACACCTCCAGCTCTACCAAGACACCTCCTTGATGATGTGTCACGCCTCTAACCTGTCCATCCACAGACAGGGATAGTGTGAGGGATCCGACGGCCGCAAAAAAGCTTATCGCTGGTTTTGGTTGACTGTTGGTTGACTTTCATGGTATGACAAAAAAGGCCGAAAACGTCATAGCCCCACGGTTTTTTTCAGGGGGCTTGAGCAAAATCGGCCAAAAATGCTTGACCATGAGGCGAAAAGGAGAGCTTGCGACGATGGCGAGGGAGGGGATATGACGGAAAGGGCTGAAAATGCTTAACCGTGGTTCTGCAAATAGTCCAAGCTTGCCAATCTCCCGTCCGTTCCATCATATTGCGGCCCTGGAAGCAACCCTAAAATCAGCCCAGCCTGCAATCCCCAAAGCGAGCGTAAAATGGAAAGTGCTGATAATAAGGCAGAACATAAAAGAAGGTCAGCCAAATTTTCGGGTGTTCTTTAAGGATTTTGTTGATAGTCAGAGAGTTACATTTTACGCTCCAATTTTGTTCAACTTAGAGGAAGGAGGGGGTATGACGGAAAGGGCCGAAAATGCTTGACCATGCGGAGGAAATGAAGGCTGCGAAGGGGAAATTGAGAGCCGGCGAAGGAACAGGGCGGAGGGAGTCAAACAAAAAAGGCCGAAAACGCTTAACCATGAACATTGGGGCTGTGGCAAGGAGCTGCGAAGAACTGTAAGATGGCGGAGGTTGGTCAAAAACCATTTTTAAAACCACTTTTGTTAACAATTTGCTATAAAATTGTTATATTTGTGGAATATAATGGGCTTGCGAGGTGTTGTGAGGTGCGCAAGAATTGTTACAATTGCGAAGATTTTATTATAAGCTGAAACTAAATATAACATGATAATTCTGATAAGCGGCATAAGCTCCGGATTCGGCAGGGCTATGGCCATGAGACTTTCTTCTGAAGGGCACAAGGTTTACGGAACTTTTCGTAAACCCTCCGATGTCATCAAGGGAGTGACTTATATTAAATGCGAGGTTACTGACGATGCGCAGGTGGAGGCGGCGGTAAAGCAAGTATTGGATGCTGAAGGACGCATAGATGTGTTTATCAACAATGCCGGCATAGGCATAGGCGGTCCGTTGGAGTTTACCCCTTTGGAAGATGCCAAAAGGCAGATGGATGTGAATTGGATGGGGATGGTGAGATTCCTGCACTTCGTAGTGCCTGCAATGCGTAAGCAAGGTTCCGGCAAGATTATCTGTATGAGTTCTATTGGCGGACTTATCGGCCTGCCTTTCCAAGGGCTCTATTCTGCAAGCAAATTTGCCATTGAAGGTTATTGTGAAGGCCTGCGTCTTGAACTCCGCAAAACCGGAGTCAGCGTTACGGTGGTCGAGCCGGGTGATTTCTCCACCAACTTTACTTCGCGGCGGAAAAGCGTTACAGGGCCGGAGGTGGCAGAGGCATATCCCAATTATGCAAGATCGATGGAAAGCATAGAGAACGATGAAAAATCCGGACTCAAACCAGACTATTTAGCGGAGCAAATCTCCAAAATCGTCGCCTCTAAAAATCCTCCCTATAATAAAATTGTTGCCTCTCCCTTGCAAAAGTTGTCGGTGTTTGTAAAAAAAATAGTCCCGCGCCGCACTTTCGCTTGGATACTAAGCCTTTATTATAAATTGTAGAGAGGAAGAAGGTAGAAGGGGAGAGGAGAGGAGAGGAGAGGAGAGGAGAGGAGAGGAGGAAAGAGGAAAGAGGAAAGAGGAAAGAGGA
>JAAZIW010000245.1 GCA_012800665.1 Rikenellaceae bacterium | reverse complement strand
CCCCGGGGCGCGAGGACGTGCTTGCCATACTCAGGGGCATTTACGAAACCCTGCCGGAATATGCCGACCCCGTTACAGGCATGTGGTATCAGGTTTTGGACCAACCCGGACGTGAGGGCAATTATGTGGAAAGCACCGCAAGCGCAATGTTTGTATATGCCATGCTGAAGGGCATACGGTTAGGATACCTTCCGAAAAACCGGAATGAATATGCAATAAAATCTTATAAGGCGCTCCTCGATACTTTTGTAGAGGAAGACTCCGAAGGACTGCTTAACCTTACCAAGTGCTGTTCTGTTGCAGGCCTTGGAGGCAAAGGCAATCGCAGCGGAAGCTACGACTATTACATAAATGAGCCCATAGTCGACAATGACCCAAAAGGGATAGGTCCTCTTATTTGGGCTTCTCTTGAATTTGAGAGATAAGAGTATTTTAATTATATTTGTTAAATATTTTTTCACAATGAGTTTTATTAATCCAGATTTCATGCTTACCAACGACGCTGCCCGCGAACTTTATCACGACAGCGCCGAAAATATGCCTATTATTGACTATCACTGCCATCTTGTACCGCAGCAGATAGCCGAAAACATTCAATTCCGCGACATTACCCAGCTATGGTTAGTGGACGGCCACTATGGCGACCATTATAAATGGCGTCAAATGCGCGGCAACGGTGTGAGCGAAGAATACCTCACCGGAGGAAGCAAATCCAGTTGGGAAACCTTCGAAAAGTGGGCTGCCACCATGCCTTATCTCATGCGCAATCCTCTCTATCATTGGACTCAACTCGAACTCGCCCGAGTATTCGGCATCTATAAAATTCTCAAACCCGAAACTGCGCGCGAAATTTATGAAGAGTGCAACGAAAAGCTCGCCTCCCCCGAATTCAGAGGCCAGGCTCTCATCCGCAAATTCGGTGTGGAAACCGTATGCACTACGGACGACCCCGCAGACGATTTGCGCTGGCACAAAATGATAGCGGAAAATCCTTTCGGCACAAAAGTCCTCCCTGCATGGAGACCCGACAAGGCTATGGCGATAGAAGACCCGCAAAGCTACAAATCCTATCTTAATAAGCTCGGGGAGGCGGCAGACATGGAAATCCGTTCTTACAACGAGCTGATGGAAGCCTTGAGCAAAAGGCACAAATTCTTTGATTCTATGGGCTGCAAACTTTCCGACCACGGTCTGGAAACATTCTATGCCTCCGACTATACCTATTCGGAAATAGAAAGAATTTTTGCAAATGTATTGAACGGAAAACAGCCGAATGCCGAAGACCTCGACAAATTCCGCAGCGCTTTCCTGCACGATGCAGCCGTTATGGACGCCGAGGCAGGATGGGCTCAGCAATTCCATGTGGGAGCCATTCGCAACAACAACTCAAAGATGTTCGGGCTCATAGGTCCGGATACCGGCTATGACGCTATCCACGACCTGCCTGTTGCTGCCGCCGGCCACAAATTCTTGGATTCTCTTGCTCGCAAGGATAAACTTGCCAAAACCATACTTTACTGTCTTAATCCGAAAGACAACGAAGTGCTTGCCACAATGGCCTACACTTTCAATGATGGAACATGCCCCGGCAAAATGCAGTTCGGCGCCGCCTGGTGGTTCCTCGATCAAGAAGACGGAATGCGCAAGCAGTTGAATGCGCTCAGCTCACTAGGACTCCTAAGCCGCTTTGTGGGCATGCTCACCGACTCACGCTCTTTCATAAGCTATCCCCGCCACGAATACTTCCGGCGTATTCTCTGCGATGTGCTCGGCAAGGAAATAGAAGACGGAAAACTCCCGCATAGTGAATTGCCTCAAATTCATACTATGGTAAAAGATATTTGTTACAACAACGCAAAAAACTATTTCAACTTTTAAAACATGCCTAAAGTAGTAACTTTCGGAGAAATAATGCTGCGGCTTTCTACTCCCGGCTATCTCCGTTTCGATCAAGCCCGCAATTTTGAAATCAATTATGGCGGAGGAGAGGCCAATGTGGCCGTTTCCTTGGCAAATTACGGCATCGATGCTGAATTTGTCACACGCTTTCCCGAAAATGACATAGCCCGCGCCTGCGAAAAAGAATTGCATTTCTTTGGAGTAAAAACAAACCACTGCGTTTATGGAGGAGAAAGGTTGGGCATTTATTTTCTCGAAACCGGCGCTGTAGCCCGCTCGAGCAAAGTTGTTTACGACAGAGCGCACTCGGCTATCTCCGAGATAAGCCCCGGCTCCATAGATTGGGACAAGGTTTTTGAGGGTGCAGATTGGTTTCATTGGACCGGCATTACCCCCGCTCTCAGCCAAAGTGCTGCGGATGTGTGTCTCGAAGCGATAAAGGCGGCAAACCGGCTTGGAGTTACCGTCAGCTGCGACCTCAACTACCGAAAGAATCTTTGGAAATACGGCAAAAAGGCAGGAGAAGTAATGCCTGCATTGGTAGAGGGCTGCGATGTGATTTTAGGCAATGAAGAAGATGCCGAAAAAGTCTTCGGCATAAAGCCTTTGGGATTTGATGTAGAGAAAACGGAGGGAGAAATAGACCAGGCACGCTTCAAGAGTGTTTGCGAACAGCTCATGGCCCGCTTCCCCCGTGCATCCAAGGTTATAATAAGCCTTAGGGGCAGCATTAACGCCAATCATAACACCTGGGGCGGAGTGCTTTGGAATGGTGAAAAGCTATTGCAGAGCCCGCGTTACGATATAACCCATATAGTAGACCGCGTAGGAGGAGGAGATTCCTTTATGGGAGGCCTCATATATGGTCTTTTGCATTACAAAGACGATCAAAAGGCGCTTAATTTCGCAGTTGCAGCATCGTGCCTCAAGCATACAATCTCAGGAGACTTCAACAGAGTAACTGTAGCGGAAGTGGAAAGTCTTATGAGCGGAAACACCTCAGGACGCGTATCCCGTTAATTATGGCAAAATTCAGCAAATTAGAGGTCCTTCAGACCATTAAAGACAGCGGAATAGTTCCGGTGTTTTATCACAAAGACCCGAAAACCGCAGTGAAAGTTGCACGCGCTTGCTACGAAGGCGGCATACGTGTATTCGAATTCACCAATAGAGGCGATTTCGCGCATGAGGTTTTTGCAGAACTTAACAAATATGCTCTTGCGGAGCTCCCTGACATGATAATAGGTGCTGGCTCGGTGGTGGATGCCGCCACAGCCGCACTATATATTCAGCTTGGCGCCAATTTTATAGTGGGGCCGTGCTTCAATCCTGAAGTGGCCGTCCTCTGCAATCGCAGGTGCATCCCCTATGCGCCCGGCTGCGGCAGCATAACTGAAGTTGGCACAGCACAACAGGCTGGTTGCGATTTGGTAAAGATTTTCCCCGGAGATGTGCTCGGACCTGCCTTTGTCAAAGCCCTGCTCGGCCCGATGCCATGGAGCAAGGTGTTGATAACCGGCGGCGTAAAGCCGGATAAAGAAAATCTGGAGAGCTGGTTCAAGGCAGGAGCCTTTGCCGTAGGCATGGGAAGCAATCTCTTCCCAAAAGAAGCCATAAACTCCGAAAACTGGGCAGCCATTACCGCCCTTTGCAAAGAATCTTTAACTATCATTAAAAATTATAAATAATGTCTACACAAAAAAAATTAATGTCTAATTGGCGTTGGTGGATTTGCGCATTACTCTTTTTTGCGACCACAGTCAATTATCTCGACCGCCAGGTTCTTTCACTTACCTATGAGGGCTTTATAAAACCGGAATTCGGTTGGACAGATGCCCATTATGGCACCATCACCTCCGCATTCTCCATATTATATGCAATCTTCTGCCTCTTCGCAGGGAAGTTTGTAGATTGGGTAGGTACTAAAAAAGGTTATTTAATAGCTATTGGAGTATGGTCTGCCGGTGCCGTGATGCATGCCGGATGCGGTTGGGCAACTGTACATTTAGTAGATGGAGTCGAGTCGGTAGCCGCTCTCAAGGCCGGAGCCGTAGTCGGTGAAACCATGAGTATGGTGACGACAGTATCGGTGTGGCTGTTCCTTCTGTGCCGCGGTATACTTGCGCTTGGAGAAGCGGGTAACTTCCCGGCCGCCATCAAGGTGACAGCAGAATACTTCCCCAAAAAAGACCGCGCCTTTGCAACCTCTATCTTCAATGCAGGCGCATCTGTAGGCGCTCTTGCAGCTCCCCTGCTGATTCCCCCGCTTGCCAAGCATCTCGGTTGGGAGTGGGCCTTTATAATAATAGGCGGCGTCGGCTTTATATGGATGTTCTTCTGGGTATTTATGTATGACAAGCCCGAAAAAAGCAAATATGTGAATGCCGCAGAACTCGAGTATATCCAACAGGATGATGAGGAGGAAGCCAAAGAAAAGGCCGCCTTGGCCGCCAAAATGGAAAAAGAACCCAAGTTCAGCCTGCTTCAGTGCTTCAAGTTCAAGCAGACCTGGTCTTTCATAGTCGGCAAGTTCTTTACTGACGGCGTATGGTGGTTCTACCTCTTCTGGGCTCCGAGCTACTTTACCAACCAATTCGGCATACAAATGACGGAAGCCAAAGGGCAAGCGCTCATTTTCACCCTATATGCCATTGTGACGGTGGTTTCCATAT
>JAAZIW010000244.1 GCA_012800665.1 Rikenellaceae bacterium | reverse complement strand
GGCTAACTTCCAGCTTAGAGTTACAGACCCGGCAGTAAAGGCCGCCGGAGCCGGTGACCCGAGATGGCTGTAGAAACTGTAGTTGTAATCTTTTAAGAAAAGAGGGTGACTGATATACTTTTTGGGCACCCTCTTTACTTAATTGCCGTGAAAATCAATTAGCTGAACAAAAAAAATCTATCCGAAAACAAAATAATATGAATCTGAAGAAAGGGAAACACAATATCTTAACTGCCATAATTCTGCCGGCATTCCTCGCGGCATGCTTGACACTGCCCCTGCACGGCTGTAAAAAAACTGCCCCGACATCCGTAAGGATTGTGGAGAGCGAAATGCTTCGCTGCCCTGACGCCACTGAGCTGGACTTCCTTAAAGGCAGACTCAAATGGAACTACACCACCGGCTTGGAACTGAAGAGTTTCTTGGATGTATTTGAGCGTTACGGAAACGATGCCATCTTCAATTATGTAGAAAAATGGTATGACACCATAATAGAGGAAGACGGCAGCATTAAGACTTACAAGCTCACTAACTTCTCCACCGACCATATCTGCCCCGGAAATTCCTTGTTTTTTCTTTACGATAAAACAGGAAAGGAGAAGTACCGCATGGCGATGGATACTTTAAGAAAACAGCTCTCATTGCAGCCGCGCACAAAACAAGGGGGTTTCTGGCATAAAAAAATATACCCTTATCAAATGTGGCTGGACGGCCTCTATATGGCCCAGCCCTTTTATGCACAATATACCTCCCGCTATGAGCAGGACTCGGCCAAAGCGGAATGCTATGCAGATATAATGCAGCATTTCCTGATTGTGGCAAAATACACTTATGACCCCTCTACCCATCTCTACCGCCACGCCTGGGACTCCTCTCACAAGATGTTTTGGTGCGACCCCGACACAGGGCAGTCCGAACATGCCTGGGGCAGAGCGCTCGGCTGGTATTGCATGGCTATTGTAGACACCATGCCCTTTATCCCCCAGGACACACCGGGGCGCGAGGACGTGCTTACCATACTCAGGGGCATTTACGAAACCCTGCCGGAATATGCCGACCCCGTTACAGGCATGTGGTATCAGGTTTTGGACCAACCCGGACGTGAAGGGAATTATGTGGAAAGCACCGCCAGCGCAATGTTTGTATATGCCATGCTGAAGGGCATACGGTTAGGATATCTTCCGAAAAGCCGGAATGAATATGCAATAAAATCTTATAAGGCGCTCCTCGATATTTTTGTAGAGGAAGACTCCGAAGGGCTTCTAAGCCTTACCAAATGCTGCTCTGTTGCAGGCCTTGGAGGCAAAGGCAATCGCAGCGGAAGCTACGACTATTACATAAATGAGCCCATAGTTGACAATGACCCCAAAGGGATTGGTCCTCTTATTTGGGCTTCTCTTGAATTTGAGAGATAAGAGTATTTTCATTATATTTGTTAATTATTTTTTTCAAAATGAGTTTTATTAATCCAGATTTCATGCTTACCAACGACGCTGCCCGCGAACTTTATCACGACAGCGCCGAAAATATGCCTATTATAGACTATCACTGCCATCTTGTACCTCAGCAGATAGCCGAAAACATTCAATTCCGCGACATTACACAGCTCTGGTTAGTGGACGGCCACTACGGCGACCATTATAAATGGCGTCAGATGCGCGGCAACGGCGTGAGCGAAGAATACCTTACCGGAGGAAGCAAATCCAGTTGGGAAACCTTCGAAAAGTGGGCTGCCACCATGCCTTATCTCATGCGCAACCCTCTCTATCATTGGACTCAACTCGAACTTGCCCGAGTATTCGGCATCTACAAAATTCTCAAGCCTGAAACAGTGCGCGAAATCTATGAGGAATGCAACGAAAAGCTTGCTTCCCCCGAATTCAGAGGCCAGGCTCTCATCCGCAAATTCGGCGTGGAAACAGTATGCACTACAGACGACCCCGCAGACGATTTGCGCTGGCACAAAATGATAGCGGAAAATCCTTTCGGCACAAAAGTCCTTCCTGCATGGAGGCCCGACAAGGCCATGGCGATAGAAGACCCGCAAAGCTACAAATCCTATCTCAATAAACTTGGAGAGGCGGCAGACCTCGAAATCCGTTCTTACAGCGGGCTCATGGAAGCGCTAAGCAAACGGCACAAGTTCTTTGCCTCTATGGGCTGCAAGCTTTCTGACCACGGACTGGAAACATTCTATGCCTCCGACTATACCTATTCGGAAATAGAAAGAATTTTTGCAGATGTATTGAGCGGAAAAAAGCCGAATGCAGAAGAAATCGACAAATTCCGCAGCGCATTCCTGCACGATGCGGCCGTTATGGACGCCGAGGCGGGCTGGGCTCAGCAATTCCATGTTGGAGCCATTCGCAACAATAACTCAAAGATGTTCGGGCTCATAGGTCCTGATACCGGCTACGATGCCATTCACGACCTGCCTGTTGCTGCCGCGGGGCATAAATTCTTGGATTCTCTCGCCCGCAAGGACAAACTTGCCAAAACCATACTTTACTGTCTTAATCCGAAAGACAATGAGGTGCTTGCCACAATGGCCTACACCTTCAATGACGGAACATGCCCTGGCAAGATGCAATTCGGCGCAGCATGGTGGTTCCTCGATCAAGAAGACGGAATGCGCAAGCAGTTGAATGCGCTCAGTTCACTCGGACTCTTAAGTCGTTTTGTGGGCATGCTCACCGACTCGCGCTCTTTCATAAGCTATCCCCGTCACGAATACTTCCGCCGCATTCTCTGCGATGTGCTCGGCAAGGATATAGAAGACGGAAAACTCCCTCACAGTGAATTGCCTCAGATTCATAATATGGTTAAGGATATTTGTTATAACAACGCAAAAAACTATTTCAACTTTTAAAATATGCCTAAGGTAGTTACTTTCGGAGAAATAATGCTGCGGCTTTCCACGCCCGGATATCTCCGTTTCGATCAAGCCCGCAATTTTGAAATCAATTATGGCGGAGGAGAGGCCAATGTGGCCGTTTCTCTGGCAAATTACGGCATTGATGCTGAATTTGTCACACGTTTTCCCGAAAACGACATAGCCCGCGCATGCGAAAAGGAATTGCATTTCTTTGGTGTGAAAACAAACCACTGCGTTTATGGAGGAGAAAGGCTGGGTATCTATTTTTTAGAAACCGGCGCCGTAGCCCGCTCAAGCAAAGTTGTTTACGACAGGGCGCACTCTGCTATCTCCGGGGTAATCCCCGGCTCAATAGATTGGGACAAGGTTTTTGAGGGCGCCGATTGGTTTCACTGGACCGGCATAACCCCCGCTCTCAGCCAAAGTGCCGCGGATGTGTGTCTCGAAGCGATAAAGGCGGCAAACCGGCTTGGAGTTACCGTAAGCTGCGACCTCAACTACCGCAAGAATCTTTGGAAATACGGCAAGAAGGCCGGAGAAATAATGCCTGCATTGGTAGAAGGCTGCGATGTGATTTTAGGCAATGAGGAAGATGCGGAAAAAGTCTTCGGCATAAAGCCGATAGGTTTTGATGTAGAAAAAACGGAAGGAGAAATAGACCAGGCACGCTTCAAGAGTGTTTGCGAACAGCTCATGGCCCGCTTCCCCCGTGCATCCAAGGTTATAATAAGCCTTAGGGGCAGCATAAACGCCAATCATAACACTTGGGGCGGAGTGCTTTGGAACGGCGAAAAGCTATTCCAGAGCCCGCGTTACGACATAACTCATATAGTAGACCGGGTAGGAGGAGGAGATTCCTTTATGGGAGGCCTCATATACGGTCTTTTGCATTACAGAGACGATCAAAAGGCGCTTAATTTCGCAGTTGCGGCATCATGCCTCAAGCATACAATCTCAGGAGACTTCAACAGAGTAACTGTAGCGGAAGTGGAAAGTCTTATGAGCGGAAACACCTCAGGTCGCGTATCCCGTTAATTATGGCAAAATTTAGCAAATTAGAGGTCCTTCAGACCATTAAAGACAGCGGAATAGTTCCAGTGTTTTATCACAAAGACCCGAAAACCGCAGCGAATGTTGCACGCGCCTGCCACGATGGTGGCATACGCGTATTCGAATTCACCAATAGGGGCGATTTCGCACATGAGGTCTTTGCAGAACTTAACAAATATGCTCTTGAAGAGCTCCCTGACATGATAATAGGTGCAGGCTCTGTGGTGGATGCCGCCACGGCCGCACTATATATTCAGCTTGGCGCTAATTTTATAGTGGGACCGTGCTTCAATCCTGAAGTGGCTGTCCTCTGCAATCGCAGGTGCATCCCCTATGCGCCCGGCTGTGGCAGCATAACTGAAGTTGGCACAGCACAGCAGGCCGGTTGCGATTTGGTGAAGATTTTCCCCGGAGATGTGCTCGGGCCCGCCTTTGTCAAAGCCCTGCTCGGCCCGATGCCATGGAGCAAGGTATTGATTACCGGCGGCGTAAAGCCGAACAAAGAAAATTTGGAGGGATGGTTCAAGGCCGGTGCCTTTGCCGTAGGCATGGGAAGCAATCTCTTCCCAAAAGAAGCCATAAACTCCGAAAACTGGGCATCCATTACCGCCCTTTGCAAAGAATCTTTAACTATCATTAAAAATTGTAAATAATGTCTACACAAAAAAAACTGATGTCTAATTGGCGCTGGTGGATCTGCGCATTACTCTTTTTTGCGACCACAGTCAATTACCTTGACCGCCAGGTTCTTTCACTCACCTATGAGGGCTTTATAAAGCCGGAATTCGGTTGGACTGATGCCCACTACGGCACCATCACCTCCGCATTCTCCATATTATATGCTATCTTCTGCCTCTTTGCAGGGAAGTTTATAGATTGGATGGGTACGAAAAAGGGTTATTTGATAGCTATTGGAGTATGGTCATTGGGTGCTGTAATGCATGCCGGATGCGGTTGGGCGACGGTACATTTGGTAGGAGCCGAATCAGTGGCCGCTCTCAAGGCAGGAGCCGTAGTCGGCGAAACCATGAGTATGGTGACGACAGTATCGGTGTGGCTGTTCCTTCTGTGCCGCGGCATACTTGCGCTTGGAGAGGCAGGTAACTTCCCTGCCGCCATCAAGGTTACAGCGGAATACTTCCCAAAGAAAGACCGCGCCTTCGCAACCTCCATCTTCAATGCCGGAGCCTCGGTAGGCGCTCTTGCTGCTCCCCTGCTTATCCCCCCGCTTGCCAAGAATCTCGGTTGGGAGTGGGCCTTTATAATAATAGGCGGAATCGGCTTCATATGGATGTTCTTCTGGGTCTTCATGTATGACAAGCCCGAAGAAAGCAATCATGTGAATGCCGCAGAACTCGAGTATATCCAGCAGGATGATGAGGAGGAAGCAAAAGAAAAGGCCGCCCTGGCTGCCAAGATGGAAAAAGAACCCAAGTTCAGCCTGCTTCAGTGCTTCAAATTCAAGCAGACCTGGTCCTTCATAGTTGGCAAGTTCTTTACTGACGGAGTATGGTGGTTCTACCTCTTCTGGGCTCCGAGCTACTTTACCAACCAATTCGGCATACAAATGACGGAAGCCAAAGGGCAAGCGCTCATTTTCACCCTATATGCCATTGTGACGGTGGTTTCCATAT
>JAAZIW010000243.1 GCA_012800665.1 Rikenellaceae bacterium | reverse complement strand
AGGCATAGCCTGGGCGGGTATTCTTGCAATGCCTTACAGCATACTGTCAAAGGCTATCGACGGCCGCGCTTCCGGAACCTATATGGGAATATTCAATTTTACAGTGGTGATTCCGCAAATTTTCATGGGTATTCTCGGTGGCGCAATGGTTTCCCTCATCAGGAACGCTGCTTTCGGCAAGTCTGCCTATATGGCTCTGGATGGCGCTGCGAAAGCTGCCGCCGACAGCCGCATAGCCGCCTGCATCTTCATAATTGCAGGTGTCTTCATGCTTCTCGCCAGTTTATTTGTTGGCATCGTAAAAGAAAAGAACGCAACCAATTAAAAATTTAAAGCATCTTGATTATATATGAAAAAAATTCTAAGCTTTTCAGCCTTAATCCTCCTATCTTTTTCTCTGGCCGCTCAGTCCGCTTATGAGGTAAAAGGAACAGTGGTGGACGAGCTCGGGCCGGTCATCGGCGCGGCGGTTTTAGAGCAAGGCACAACAATCGGTGTGCAGACAGACTTGGATGGAAACTTTTCGCTTACTGTTTCAAGCGCAAACGCCATCGTCGAAGTAAGTTGCATGGGTTACATTCCGCTTACCTTCAAAGCTTCCGAGCTGCCTTCCACAATTATTCTTCAAGAAGACTCGCATCTTCTCGAAGACGTAGTGGTGATAGGTTACGGTTCCCAAAAGAAAAAGGAAGTGACGGGCGCGGTGGCATCCATCAAGCCGGAAGATTTCAACCCCGGCGTAAAGGCCAACCCTATAGGTTTGCTTCAGGGTAAAGTGGCGGGTCTTAACATTATCCGCACCACTTCCGACCCCACCCATACCGGGTTCAATGTTCAGATTCGCGGATTTTCCACTCTCGACAAGGGCGCGGGCACATCCCCCCTCTATATCGTTGACGGCATTCCAGTAAGCGGCATCGATCAGATAGCCCCAGATGAGATAGCCTCGATGGATGTTCTTAAAGACGGCTCAGCCGCCGCCATCTATGGTACACGCGGCACCAATGGAGTTATAATCATCACCACAAAACGCGGCGGAAACTTCTCCGACAAGGCCAAAACCCTCGTCGAATATGCCGGCTATGCAAGCGCATCGGTGCGGAACGGCAAAACCGGAATGGCTACTCCCGAAGAGTTCGCTAATCTTGCCGAACTTTCCGGAGGAAAAGTGGTTCCCACCCTTTATAAAGATGACGATGGTAAAAGTTATGTTACCGATTGGACTGACGAGCTCTCCCGTGATGTCGCTATTGCACACAATCACAATGTTGCAATAGTTGGCTCCGCCTCCAATTTCAATTATCGCGCATCCCTCAATTATAAAGACGCGCAGGGTATAGCGAAAGTGAGCAATCGCAGGGAATACATAGCCAAGCTTGCCGCAGGGCAAAAAGCTCTTGACGGCTGGCTGGACATGCAGTACGACCTCTCTTATATGCATTATCGCAACGACTACAACTGCGGCGACTTCAAGCAGGCGGCCATAGTCAATCCTACATATCCGATATATGACAAAACCTCTGTATCCGGCTATTTCATTCCTCAGGGAACAGGCCAGAGCAATCCAATCGAGGCAATGAATCAGAAGGAATCCTATGGCGACGGCAACTACTTCCGCGGCAGCGTAAAGGCCACGCTTAACATCAAGCCGATACAGGGCCTCAAAGTAAGCGCATTCGGGGCCATAGAGGAGGGCGACAATCACAGCTATTGGGCAAACAGGGCCCTCGGCGGTGACGAGGCCGGATCGGGCAAGGCGGGACGCGGGTCAAGCACCAATTACAACCGTTTGTTCGAAGCCACCTCCGACTATGTTCGCAGCTTCGGAAAGCACAATGTTGCAGGCGTGTTCGGCTTCTCATGGCAGAACTTCCTTTATGACGGAGAATCCCTTAGCAATAAGGGCTTCCCGACCGAAAACATGAAGTATTATCAAATCGGAAACGGCGATGCCTCGAAAAAATATCTTTCCGTAAGTTCATCTCGCAATTCCAATACCTTGGCGGCCTTATTCGGACGCGTCAATTATAATTACGCTGAAAAATATCTCTTAAGCTTATCCCTTCGCCGTGAGGGCTCCTCGCGCTTCGGCGCCAATCACAAATGGGGCTGGTTCCCCGCTGTGAGCGCTGGTTGGCGTATAAGCGGTGAAGACTTTATGAAGGGCGCAAATTGGGTGGATGACCTTAAGCTCCGTGCAGGTTTCGGTGTTACCGGCAACAACCTTGCAACCGACCTCAGGTCTGTAGCGATGCTTTCCAATGCGGGCACATTCTGGTACAACGGCCAATATGTTTACACTTACGGCGTTTCGCAGAATGTAAACCCCGACCTTCGTTGGGAGAAGAAATTCGAATATAATTTCGGCGTTGACTTCTCTCTGCTTAAGGAAAGGCTTTATGGAAGCATAGACCTTTATTATCGCAATACCCGCGATCTTCTTTGGGACTACGAGGTTCCCACTCCTCCCTATCAATACAACACCCTTCTTGCAAATGCGGGACAGATGGTTAGCTACGGAGCGGAACTCATACTCAGCTATGTCCACATCAAGACAAATGATTTCATGTGCACCACAACTCCCACTCTCTCCTTCAACCGAAATATAATCACCAAGCTGTCTGATCCCTCCAAGGGCTTCAATTATAAAATGACGACTTCCGGCGGAGTAGGCGAAAACGGCATTATGAACACCATGACTCAAATTCTTGTAGAGGGTGAGTCTGTGGGTTCTTTCTATGGTTATCAGTTCGCAGGATTCAGAGATGACGGCACTTGGATGTTCCTCACTCCCGAAGGCGGCTATAAGCAGGATGCTAACCTTACTGAAGCCGACCGTCAGGTAATCGGCAACGCCCAACCTTGGTTTACCTTCGGCTGGAACAACACCATTCGTTGGAAGAATTGGGATTTAAGCGCTTTCATGCGCGGAGTCGTAGGTAATAAGATATTGAATCT
>JAAZIW010000242.1 GCA_012800665.1 Rikenellaceae bacterium | reverse complement strand
TGGCTTTGCGCAACGCAGTTCTGTTTCCGGGAGCGGTGTTTCCTATAACCGTCGGAAGGGAAAAGAGCATACGGCTCATAAGAGATGCCGAAGAGCACAGTTCCTTTATAGGCTGCGTTCCCCAAACGGATGTAAATGTAGAAGATCCGAAGGAAAAAGACCTTTACTCTTACGGCACTGCGGCTAAAATAATAAAGAGTTTGGAGATGCCGGATGGCACCATTACTGTTATACTTCAAGGTATCAAGCGCTTTTCGCTCGATGCCGTACTTGACTATGATCCTTTCCTTATCGCAAGAGTACATTATCTTGACGACTATTTGGCAGAACAAGATTCCGCCACTATCAAGGCTATTGCCGACTCCCTTAAGGAAAACGCCATTCAAATTGTACGGAATACCAGTATGGCTTCTCGCGAAGCTATCTCCGCCATACGAAACATCAACAATTTCAGATTCCTCGTAAACTTCATTGCCACAACAGTAGATGTGGATGATTTTTCCGAAAAAATAGAGCTGCTTCAGTACGATGACATACGCGCCCGTGCAATGAAGCTTCTGAGCCTGTTGAATATGGAGATAGAGTTGTCCAAAATCAAACAGGACATAAACCAAAAAGTAAGAAGCGAAATTGACAATCAGCAAAGAGAATACTACCTCAACAGCCAGCTGAAAACCATTCAAGAAGAGCTTGGAATGGCCGATAGCGATGACTTGGACAAATTCAAGGAGAGGGCTGCCAAAAAGAAATGGTCCAAAGAAATTGCGGAAATCTTCGAAAAGGAACTTGGCCGCCTGCAGAAATATTCCCCGACCTCGCCGGATTACAGTGTACAATATAATTATCTGGACTTTATGCTCACCTTGCCGTGGGACAAAATTTCAAAAGATAATCTCGACCTCAACCATGCACAAAAGGTGCTGGATGAAGACCACTTCGGGCTGGAAACGGTAAAAGACAGGATAATCGAATATCTTGCAGTGCTCAAGCTGAAGGGCAATATGAAGTCACCTATTCTCTGCCTTTACGGGCCTCCGGGCGTAGGAAAGACGAGTCTCGGAAAAAGCATAGCCCGGGCGCTCGGACGCAAATACGAGAGAATCTCACTCGGCGGTCTTCACGATGAGGCAGAAATCCGCGGTCATCGCAAAACCTATATAGGAGCCCTTCCGGGTCGTATACTCAATGCTATAGCAAAGGCCGGAACAAGCAATCCTGTAATAGTTCTCGACGAAATAGACAAGGTCGGCAAAGATTATAAAGGGGACCCCTCCAGCGCCCTGCTGGAAGCCCTCGACCCCGAGCAAAACGTCGCCTATCACGATAATTACTTGGACATCGACTACGACCTTTCGAAGGTTCTGTTCCTCACAACGGCAAACGGCATCAGCACTATCCAGCCTCCACTTCTCGACCGTATGGAGCTTATAAATGTAACCGGTTATCTGGCGGAAGAAAAGGAAGAAATTGCAAAACGCTATTTGATTCCAAAGCAGCTGGAGGCTCATGGCCTTAAAAAAGATGAATTGAAAATAGAGACCGCCACCATTCACGAAATAATAAGCAATTATACCCATGAATCGGGTGTGCGCGGACTCGAAAAGCAGATTGCAAAAATCGCCCGCGTAACTGCCAAAAAGATAGCCCTGGAGCAGGAATATCCCAAGGAGATAAAGAAGGAACACCTTAAAGAATACCTTGGCCTGCCAACAGCCTTCCACGACAAACAGAAAGGCAACGAAAGCGCCGGAGTGGTGACGGGCTTGGCTTGGACCGAAATGGGAGGAGAGATACTCTTTGTTGAAAGCAGCATATCGGATGGAAAAGGCGTCCTCACCATGACCGGCAACTTGGGAGATGTAATGAAGGAATCAGCCACTATTGCATACCAATATATAAAGGCGCATCCCGAACTGGTAAAGATGAGCTCTGAGGAGTTTTCCAAAAAAGACATCCACGTTCACGTTCCGGAGGGAGCAGTTCCCAAGGACGGTCCTTCCGCCGGAATAACCATGGTGAGTTCGATGGTATCCGCCTTCAGAGGGGAGCCCGTCAAAAAAGGTCTTGCCATGACAGGCGAAATGACCTTGCGCGGTCGCGTGCTGCAAGTCGGAGGCCTTAAGGAAAAAGTGCTTGCGGCCAAACGGGCCGGAGTGGATACCATTGTTTTGAGTGAAGACAACAGAAAAGATATAGAAGACATCAAGGAAATTTACATAAAAGGTCTTAACTTTGTATACATAAAGACCATTCACGACGTTATAGAATATATCTTTCCGTAATGAACGTTAAAATAGAAGAAAGCTGGAAGCAAGCCTTGCAGGCAGAGTTTGAAAAACCCTACTTTGCAAAGCTTGTTTCTTATTTATATTCCGAAAAGGAAAAGGGGCGGGTGATTTATCCGCCGGGACCGAATATTTTCAGGGCCTTTGAGCTAACGCCTCTGCAAAATGTCAAGGTGGTGATACTCGGTCAGGACCCTTATCATAATCCCGGGCAAGCCATGGGCCTCAGTTTTTCGGTACCGGACGGAATACCGGCTCCGCCTTCACTGCTTAACATCTTCAAAGAAATCCACGACGATACCGGAGTGGAAATGAGCGGAAGCCCCAATTTGGAGCCATGGGCAAGACAAGGGGTATTGCTGCTGAATGCAATCCTTACCGTACGCGCAGGACAGGCCGCCTCCCACCAAAAAATAGGCTGGGAAGAATTTACCGATGCAGTGATAAGCCATATCTCAAATAATTGCAACGGAATAGTGTTTATGCTTTGGGGTAATTTCGCACGCAGCAAAGCCGCTCTCATCAATCCCAACAGGCATCTTATTTTAGAAGCCCCGCATCCGAGCCCCCTTGCGCGCGGAGCTTTTTTCGGCTGTAAACACTTTTCTAAAGCCAATAATTTTCTTACCTTTATGGGTAAGAAACCAATAGATTGGAGACTATGAGCAAAGCACTGTTTCCGGGGTCTTTCGATCCCTTCACATCGGGCCATCTGAACATATTGGAGAGGGCGCTTACCATATTCGACACCGTAGTGGTGGCGATAGGCATAAATCACGACAAGGCGTACTTCTATACCGTGGAACAGAAGATTAATATCATCGAGCAGGCCACAAAGGGGCTTGAAGGAGTAAAAATAATCCATTATGAAGGACTTACGGTAGATACCTGCAAAAAATTGGGCATCAGGCATATAATTCGCGGAGTAAGAAACTTTATGGACTTCGAGACAGAACAGAGCATTGCGGATGCAAACCGCCGGATATATCCGGAAATAGACACCATCATAATACCTACCGCTCAGGAGTATTCACACATATCCTCAAGTGCGGTACGGGACATAATCCGGCATGGAGGCGACACCGACACCTTTATGCCAAAAGGCGTAGTACTTCCTAAACTTAATGCGTAGAACACTGATTGTCATAATTTTATTGTTTGCAGCGGGTTTGCTGCAAGCACAAAATTATACTCAGCTGGACAGCCTCATGAACGTATATGTCGTGGCCATGAGGAGCGAAAGTCCGGAAAGCAAAAAGGCCGAAACCGACTATATGATAGGCTCGGCAAAGGACTCCCTGACAAGACAACACATTGCCCTGTATTTATTCGATTATTACAAGCAGTCGCCCCTGATGGGAGAGGAAGAAATCGCCAT
>JAAZIW010000003.1 GCA_012800665.1 Rikenellaceae bacterium | reverse complement strand
TATTTTTTTACAAATCCATCCTCAACAATTATTGTATGTTCAATATTGAAAAAGATTTCAAAACAAATCAAGCTCTAAAACAAACCCGGAGTAATTCCTAACCACTTTAAGACGGTTTGACCCCAAACCAGTATAAGGAACCACGAGATAGTCATTAGGGTAATGCCATATTTGAAGGCATCCGTAATGCTGTACTGATTGGTGGAATAGAGCAGAAGAGCGGGTTTGCTGTTGAAAGGCAGAGCATAGCAGTGTTCTGTGAGCATCGCCACCGGAAGCGCAAGGCTGATAACCGGATAGCCGAATCTCTGGGCGATTCCCATCGCAATAGGCACGAAAATCATTGTGCGTATGGTTTTGCTCTGAAAAATAAGACCGGAATACATCATGCAGAATGTAACTATTACATACAGCACCCAGAAAGGCGTACCGTCACCTATCCCGAGAGAGTCAAAGAGAGCGTTTACAAGAGTTCCGGGCAAATTTGTCGTATTGAGACCTGCGCCGAGCGCATAAGCTCCGCAACTGAAAATCATCAGGTGCCAGGGAATATCCACATCATTCCACTTAACCACTCCGATACCGGGCATAAGCGCTATTACCGCTCCTATCAAAGCTACCGTTGTGGCATCCACCCCGTGAAGACTGTCGGTGCACCACATAAGCAGGACGCCGCCGAAAATAATCACCGCTTTCCACTCTTCCGTTGTCATCTTCCCCATAGCCGCCAACTCAGCGCGCAAGCGCTCCATACCGCCCTCTATCTGAGGCTTTTGTTCCTCTTTCTTCATCGGGAAGAAGACATACATGCTCAGCGTCAGACCCAAAACCAAAATCAGCAGACTTAAGGGGGCGCAGGTTTTCAGCCAATCGGTATAGCCGAATTCTGATGTCGTAGCTCCGAAAATGAGGGAAATTGCCAACAGATGCGCTCCGGAGCCGGTGAGGAAAGCGCTGGCGCCGAGATTGACCTGAAACAGCTCTTGAATCACGAGATTCCGGCCAAAGTTATTGCGATTGCCTCCGTAAGCCCCATATATGGCGCAAACAGTCATCATTATGGGGAGCATGATAGCGGCCTTTACCGTAGTGGCCGAGATGAACATACTGAGTATCAGGTTAATGGCCAAGAAGCTCCATAACGTGCTTTTCGCATTTTTACCGAACTTGAGCACAAACCCCAAAGCCAATCTTTTTGCAAATTTGGTCTTCACAAGCATGCTCGCCAAGATGAAACTTAGAATGTTCAGCCACATTACAGGGTGTCCGAGCTGTGCGAAGGCCTCTTTTTGAGAAGTCACCCCGCACAGCACGATACCTAAAACCACAAACAAAGAGGTAAGATAATTCGGCAGCGCCTCCGTTATCCAAAGAATCAGAGCCGCTACGAATATCGCCAGCATGGCATAATTACTGCGAATGAAATCCGTAAGCCCTATCTCGTTTAAACGAGCCAGTGCTTTTCCGCTTACGGAAGTCTCTGAAAGATTATCTAAGAAGGATATTCCCGAGAACCAGTAAATGAGCACGAAAGCAATGACGGCCAATGGAATGCCAAGTTTGGACATCAGCTTTTCGAAACCCGATTTTTCCATCTTCGGGAGTTTCTCGATACGATAATTGTTCATATCAAGCGGGTCGAACGCATGGTTCGATGTTATTGTTTTCGTGTCTTCTGCCATAATTTCTAAAACTGATATTTCATCTTTGCAAGTTGTCCGGTGTCATCGCAACAGAGCCAAATGCAATTACGGTCTTTGTCTAAAGCGATTCCTTCGGGCTTGCGGATAATAGATTCGGTTGAATAAGTCTTTATTATATTACCTTCTTTCGAGAAATTAACAATACGGCCCTTCTGTGCATCAGACATCCTGATTGCCCGCCCAAATCTCTCCGCCCACAACCGCAATTCCTTCAAGTCCCTTATTGCTTATACTATTGGAGATTTCTACCTGATAGATAATATCGAGAGCCTTGGTGTCGGGATTAAAGCGGTAGATGGTATTAGAGTTTTTTGTTTTCTTTACATCTGTTTCTTCGACCAGATAGATGTTTCCGTTTGCCCTGTCTACCGTAATCCCTTCAAAATCATTGGTAACATCAAGAGTATGCTCTATGATATTGCCTTCAAAATCCAATTTGTAAATGCCTTCGGAGTTGCTGACTCCCCAAAGGAAGCTTTTATCGTAGCTTACACATACTCCGGAGAAGTCGGGAATCCCCGCATCCCATACGGTAACATCCGAATCAGCTACGGGCCTTGTTTGTTCCGGCGCATAAGCATCCTTCACACAGGAGTATGCCGGAAACAAAAACGCAAATGCAAACCATAGCCTCTTCACAATATTATTTCCAATTTTTATATGGGTTTTTCATGAGCATGGAGTTATAATATCTGGCATCGCCGGTAACTTCTTCTCCAAGCCAGGAGGGCTTGTCGAACTTATCGTCTTCTCCTGCCAGCTCAATCTCGGCAAGTGTCAGGCCTTCATTTTCTCCATAAAACTCATCCACCTCCCAAGTGTGGACTCCATCGGCATTCTTCACCAAATAGCGGGTCTTATCAATAACCCCCGGCTCGCAAATATCCAGCAGGGCCTTCACTTCTTCCACAGGAATTTCCTTCTCCCATTCGAAGCGGGCCGCTCCGGAAGCATTGCCTATTCCCTTAATGGTAATGAAGCCCTTGTCGCCTTTGACTCTTACGCGCACCGTTCTTTCTGGCACACTGGAAAGATATCCTTGGGTGATGCGGGTAGCCTTGAAGGCGTCTTTCTTAAAGTCGCCCTTCACGAGGAATTTTTTTTCGATTTCGATGTTTGCCATAAAGCTACTCGTTTGCAAGGGGTTTGTCGGACATGCCTATCACCCGTTTGATGGCTTGGAGATAATTAATATTCTCCACACCTTCGAGATGGCAATCTGCAATAGTCTTCTTTATATCCTCGATTTCGGTGGATTCGCTGTTGATGGTTTGCACCTTGGCGCCGTTGATAAGCACATTGCCCCACTCGCAAATGGTACCGTTTACCATATAGCCAAAGCGTTGCTTATGCACGCGGACGGCGGCAAGGTCGGGATTCGCCTTTACCATAGAAAGGAATTCCTCGAGAGTATAAGTGTCTTTGACAAGTTTGGGCATCTCCACCATAAAGGCGGGGAAAACTTCTTTTTCCAATACCTCTCTGCTGATGGGGAATTCTCCCTTCATAAGCGGATTCCACTGCTCCAGACCGTCTTTGCTCTGCACAAAGGTCTTGATGTCCATCTTGCCGTTACGAATTTTGGTGTTGTTGATGTCGTTCTTGCGGGAAATTATATAAATCTCATCGCTGCTGCGCTCCCATACCTTTTCGGGCACGGGTACACTCAAACGAGCCATCCTTTTGTGAGCTTCGCAAAAGCATTGGCCGAAGCTCCTGAATTCGAAGCGGGGCTTGCTTTCCTCGCCTATTTTCAGCTCTGCCATAATTGTTAATTTATCTACTTTCGCGCGTGCGGGGCACATGCGAAAGTAATTTAAAAGTATAAAATGTCAATTAAAACTTAAAACCAGCCTTCCATGCTCTCGGTTCCATCAATATTGACTGCGCCGGGAGTCGGGGTGTCTTGAACATACCACTTTCCATCAGCATTGAGACCGAAAGAGCCGGGATATTCTATGCCCGGATGATTTACAATGTTAACATCATCGATGCTGGTGGCGCTGGGGTCAAAGAGCTGGATTCGCACATTCTTTTTGGCGGAAAGACCGGAAGAGAAAATCAGAGCTTCGTCATAACCTTCCGGAATAGCTCCTTTATGGGAATAAAGAACCAGATAGGCGCCGGGTTCGAGTTCCCTGTTGTCGCAAGTCCAAACGAGTTCTTCGGTATCTTTATAAATATTAATTCCTTCGAGCTTGATTTTAGCGGTTCCGAAGTTGTAGATTTCGATGAATTTGTCGTTGCCGTTAAGCTCGTTGATCCTCAACTTGGTATAGTCTTGCGGAGCGGCGCCAACGGTATAACTGCCGGTAGCCTCTGCCTCTATGTTGTCTTTATTATTGGCTACCACCTTGAAAGTCACTTCGCTGCCTGAGGGCTGGGCGGGAATTACGCCGGTAAATTGTCCGCCCTCTGCTGGACCGGTCATAGCAACCGAATTTTCGGAATTCTCACCGACCTTATAAACTATGTTGGCGGTGATACCTCCTCTTTCATAAGAGATAGTAGCGGTAACGGTTACATCATCGGTGTCCATTACGAGCTTGGGAGAATAATTCAAGGATTCGATAACGCTCGCCCCTTTGTAGGTCGTATCTTTTACGCAGGAGCTTAGAGCAAGAGTCGCTAATAAAAGCGCTGCAAAATAACTTACGATTTTTTCATAATTTTTTGGATATTAGATATGTTGTAAATGTACTATATTTTTTTCGAAATTCTGTGATTTTTAGAAGGCAACTTCGAAACGAAATGCGAGCATATTATAGTCTACACCGCCCTTTCCAGGAGCTTCCACAATTTTGGTGTAATCCTTGGTGGGCTTGCCGGAGGCATCGTGGCCTATGAAGAGTTTGCCCTTGCCGTTTGCAAAGCGGTCGTTGTTATTGTATTGATAATTGAGCACAAACTTTACATTATTGCTCAGATAAAAGTTGAGGCCGAGAGTATAGGCCTCTGCGCTGCCTCCATAATAATTTGCAGTATTGAAGTTGCAATATTCGTAACGGGCGCAAAGTTCGATGTCACCGCATTTTCCGCCACGGTTAACGCGTGTGTATTTGGCGCCGGAGGCATCGTAATTCTGCTGTCCGCCGAAGAGCAGATAACCTGCCTGAACATACCAGCCCCAAGCTGTTTGAGGCGCAATGTCGTTCACTTTTTTGTTGAAGTGAGCCGTCCGGGCAAGATATGCGCCCTCATAGCGAAGGCCCCTGTGATGGCCGGCAAGTTCGAAGGTGTAGGCGAGTTCGTGGTCCATGCCCTTCATATCATCGGTATCGAGATACTTCTTGCGATTGATGTTTGTGGAGTTGCGGCTGGAATAGCGGGCTACTGCATAGCCATCGGTGCTCGAAGCCTTGGGCTGACGATAAGAGGCCGCCGCACCGATATGCAAGCTGCTGACGGCGCTTTTGTAAAGAGGCCTGCCAACGAGTTTTCCGGTAAAGGAAAGGCCTTCATCATGACCGAAGTCTTTGTTATTGTCTTCCATGGCAGCCATTTCTTCAGGGCCTTTCACTTCGGGACCGAATACTCCGAGACTCGACCATAGGTAGCCGAGATCATAGGTCGCATTAATTCCCATATGGCGGGAAGGTGCAAGAGTTACAACCATAGGACGCTCCATGAATTGCAGATAACGGCTTGTGGTGTTACGCTGTATGGAGAAGTTCTCCTTGAAGTTTCCTGCCTGAATAAAGAGGTTCGGAACACCTATGTATTTAATATAAGCATCTTTTATTTCGCAAACGCCGCTGGTCCAATCGGTATCCAATTCACCGTACCAATTCTTGTCAAGCAATACTTTCACTGCAAAACGGGTGCGGCGCATACTGGCTCCGTTGCCGATTGGATTGAAGTCTTTGTCCTGCCCCCAGTAAACCGCGGCATCGCCTTGGACTCGCACATCGAACCAGAATTTATAACCGATACTCTTATTTTGAAGAACGAGAATTCCGTCCTGTTGCTCCGCCCTGAGAGGGGTTACATGCATCGTTTGGCCATATTGGTTAATATCGGTGTCGTAATCTTGCTCTTGAGCAAAAAGCGGCGCGGCTGCCATGAGCAACGCGGCGAAGATAAATGAAGTTTTTTTCATTTCAAAAATGTATTATTGGTTTTAAACTGTTCTTTTAGTTTTAAATATTCTTTATAAAATATGTCAATTTATCTTTTCTGGCGAGCCCGAGTTTCTTTCTCATTCTATGCCTCCCTACCTCAACACTACTTTCCGAGATGCCGAGCAGGCTTGCCATATATTTGGTGGAAAATCCCAATCGTAACAATGTGGCCAGTCGTCTTTCCTGTGGAGTAAGTTGAGGGTATTTGTCTATGAGGCGGGCATTGAAGTCTTTATGCAGGGTTTCTGTCTTTGCATAAAACTTTTCAAGGCCCTCGCTGTGGTTCATCCGCAAGCGCAATTTGGTACGTAAATCACGCAGCATGGCATTGCGCTCATTTTCGGGGGATGCTTCTATCTTTCCTATATAGTTGTATACTTCTGCAATGAAATGCTGATGTTCGCTTATCTTTTCGGCATCATCAATGATTTGGCTTCGCCTTACGGCGAGCAGGTTTTGCAGGTGGGTGTTTTCCTGCTGCATGGCCCGAATCTGCAATTCATTTACCCTGTGTGCTATTTCGGTCATTTCGCTGGTGTTCTCCTTAAGTGTTTCTGATTTAATCCGGCGGGCTTGCAAATTATCTAAAAAAAGAAGCAGCAACACCAAAAAAAGCGCAACGGCAGCTCCTGTAAGGCCCGAATAAGCCTGAAGCGCAGCAATAGCGGGGCACAGCAACAAAGAGGCGAAAAAGCGATAAGCCCTATCCTTATTGATGCGACCGCTTGAAATCTTGCATGCATTAGCCGCTGCAATCAGCAGCAGGAACGGTGAGAGCGGAATTCTCGGCATCCCCTTGATAATAGGAAAACTGAAAAGAGCCAGTGTCAGCGCTACCGCTATCACCATGGAAAAGGCCGAGGCCGGACTGGCATCAAAGCTGTCTTCAGCATAAATCATGGATTTTCTGCTGAAATATCCGCCGCTTATAATAAAGATTAGAATTGCAAGTATAGATGGTATAGCCCATCCTCCTTTAATAAGATTCAGACTGCCTATCACCGAAGAAAGGTTCAGCCCCGAAAGAATCGCCATAGCGGTGCTTGCCAGCATAATCAGCAGCCCCCAAACGGGCATCTCCCGAAAAAGATGCAAACCCGTCGGTCGGGAGCGAAGAAAGGAGTAGAGAATATACGCAAGCATTCCCGCTATAATGCAGGCTGTTACCCATCCCAAAGGGAACTGCCAAAAGAGTTTGGCATCGCCGCCTAGATATACCCATCTGCCTAATACGCTGCCGACAAGAGCCTGCACGGCACTGATCTCCTTGAAAAGCAGAGCGAACATAAGGATTGTAAGCAATGTGCTGCTGCAAATCACAAGCAGGTCTTTGGATGTAAACACACTGTATTCCGTGTCCTGCGACAATAAAAGGCCGATGCAAAAGGACAAAGCCATAAGAGCCGTTGTAAAAACAGCTCCCTTGGCGCTGTATGCGGCCACAGGGACCACGCTTCGGGTGAAATCGTTCCTAATTATAAGGTATAGGAAGAGGCCCATCGCTAAAATAGAGATAATCACAGCCGGAGACATTTCTTTTTACTTACTTTTACTTTCTTTTTCCCTTCTGTTTCCTCAAAGAGAACGCTTGATTGTCATTACCGAGAGCTGATCCGCCACCCGTACTGCGGCGCTTGCAAGGTCCTCTATATGAAGGGCGAAATAGCGGAGATGAAACTTTTGGCTGAGCTTCAGTTCGTCTTTCTCGTGAAAGACACGTCTTTTTATGGCTTTGCTTGTTTCTTCGGCTTCTTTGTGATAGAAATAAACGCGCCTTACTTTATCGCTCACTGCACCCGGGTCGTTGAAATACGCTTTGGCGGCAGGTATAGTATCCGCAGCGGCTTGAATACTGAGTTCCAGTAATTTGGTATAGTCTGCATTGAGTTCAGACGGGATAAATGGCCTCTCGATATCGAACTGGAAAAGATCATCATTTACAGTGTCGATCATATGATCCATCCGTTCAAGAAGCCTAAGAATATCGCCTCGCATACGTATAAGGCTGCTTTGGCGGTAAAGTTCGGCCTCTATTTCACGGCGCATGAGTTCTGCCTCATTCTCTAATTTGGTGATTGCCTGAAGATTCAGGCCGAAAGCTTCGGGGTTCTGATAAAGGTAATTCCTTACCCCTTCACCGAAAACCAACAGAGACTGGTCAATTGTGTCAAAGAACTTTCCAAGGTTGTCAATAATTTTGTCTTGTTTTCTACTTGGTATACAAATATATATATTTGAGTTTAACAATCAAGCGGCCAAAATTTTCCGCCTATTTCAGTATAGTTTTTACTTTTTATATCCTATTGATTTACAAATATATAAAATTATCTTGTAAAGTTGTGTTTACAAGAT
>JAAZIW010000241.1 GCA_012800665.1 Rikenellaceae bacterium | reverse complement strand
TCGGTGTATTTGGCGACAGTGGGTTGGAAGGGCGGTTCGAAAGGCTTGGAGAGGTCGTTCCTGAAGTCCATGCACATATAGGCCATATCTTCCAGCACTATTACATCATATTTGGTGGCGAGTTCGCCTATGATTTTCAGCTCCTCCTCGGTGAAACAAATCCATGCAGGATTGTTGGGATTGGAATAAAGCAGGGCTGCGATGCGTCCGGAGCTGAATTCCTTTTCCAATTTTTCGCGCAGTTTTTCACCGCGGTATTGGTATACGTCAAACGTGTAATTGCGTATGCCAAGCACATCAGGTTGTCTGCCATGAGCGGAAAAGCCGGGGCAAAGATATAGGATGGTGTCTTTTTCCGGATTAAGCTGCGAACATTCGAGGACGAGGTTAAAGCTGCCGTTCATGCTTCCCACCGTTGGGATTATGCAAAGCGGGTCTATATCTACATCCACAAAGGCCTTTATGAAGCGTGAGGCATTTTCTTTAAGGGGCTTGATGCCGCCTACGGCGGGGTAGGATTTGGCTTTGCCTTTATCCAACGCTTCCTTTTGAGCATTTGTGCCGATGTGGTGCACATTGATGCCGGGGATGCCCATCTCCAAATGGACTATCGGTTCATTTGTCATGGCCTCAAGTTCCTGCCCCACTGATTGGCATTGGCGTATGGTGGCAAGGGAGATGTCGGAGATGTCCATACTCCGAAGCAAATCGGAAAATTTCGAGGATGGAATAGGGAATTTGCTCATATCTGCTCTATTTTTGTTTTTTCGCGAATTCGAGGCCGGCATCAAAGGCTTTGATGTTGGCATCTACAATTGCATCGCCTTTCCTTTGGAACATGGCGCGTATGCCTTCGCGGATTTTTTCAGGTTCAAATATGCCTAATACGGCAGCGGTGGCGCCGAGAAGCGCCATGTTGGAACTGCGGGGAGAGCCCGCATCTTTAGCTATCCCATCTGTATCGAGGGCGATGAGATTGGTGCATTTGCCGAGTTCGGCCTTAACCGCCTCCATATCGGGATAGTTGGGGATGTTGATGAAGGGATTGGTACTTGTTATAATCCAGCCTGTTTCAGATAGCCAAGGCAGATATCTGAGGGCCTCCATAGGCTCCATGGAGATGATTAAATCGCATTCTCCGCGGGGTATGAGGTCGCTGCTTATTGGGTCGGAAGAAATGCGCAAATGGCTCTGTACTTCTCCGCCCCTTTGGCTCATTCCGTGTACTTCCGCCTGTTTGAGATGGAGTTTTTGCTTTACGGCGCAACTGCCTAAAACGCCTGCTATGGAGAGGATGCCTTGTCCTCCCACGCCTGCGAGAATCATGTCTTTCTTCATTGCTTTATTGCTTTTTTGTTGCAACGCGCCTTTTTGCAGTTTGAATGCATTCGCGGCGGCTTACTATTACTGAAACTCCGGGATATTCGATTTCTTCGCGGATTATCCTTGTCATTTCCTCGTGATTTTTCGGTAGAGGAATAATGGTGCGCACATGCTCCGGCTCTACGCCGAGCGCTATGCAGATTCTTTCTATCTTGCCTGTGCCTGCGCTGTCCTGACCACCGGTCATGGCGGTGGTTTCGTTGTCGGAGATACAAATTGTTACATTGGCTTTCTCGTTCACGGCATCCAGAAGCCCCGTCATGCCGCTGTGAGTGAAGGTGCTGTCGCCTATTACGCCCACCATCGGAAATCCTCCCATAAGCGATGCGCCGACGGCCATGGTTATGGAAGCTCCCATCTCCACGCAGGTGTGGAGGGCTTTGAACGGAGCCATAAAGCCGAGAGTGTAGCAGCCTATGTCGCCGAATACGCGGGCATTCGGATAATCTTTCAAAGCCATATTGAGGGCGGAGAAGAAGTCGCGGTGTCCGCAGCCCTGGCAAAGCGCCGGCGGGCGGGGAACGGCTATTTCGGATTTGGAATGGCCTTTACGAGGTTTTAGGCCGAGGGCTGCGCGAACGCAGTCAGGGTCGAGTTCGCCGGTACGAGGAAGACTTCCATCGAGGCGTCCCTTAATGGTGATGCCCGTATCGAAAACTCCTCTCAGCATACTTTCCACCACAGGCTGTCCTTCTTCTATTACGAGTATTGTCTTGCACTCTTTTGCGAGCTTAAGCGCAAGCTTTTTCGGGAAGGGATATTGACTGATTTTAAGAACGGGGAAAGGACAATCATCAGGGAAATTCTCCATTAGGTAATTATACCCTAAGCCGCAGGCGATAATGCCCAAGCTCTTGTCTTTGCCGCTTGTGTATTTATTGAATGGAGATGTTTCGGCGGCTTTTTCGAATTCGAGATTCTCTTTAATCAACTGGGGATAGCGCTGCTTTGCAATCGCAGGCAGGGTTACCCATTGGCGCTCGCGCTCTTTGTCGGGGAAGCGAAGTTCGTTTTGCTTTCGGGCCGGACTCGGAGCCACATTGGCACGGGAGTGCGCCAAGCGGGTAGTGAGCCTCATCATAACCGGAATGTGGAATTGTTCGGAGAGGTCGAAAGCGTAGCGTGTGGCCTCGTAGGCTTCCTGCTGGCTCGAAGGCTCCAAGCAAGGGATAAGCGCAAAGTTGGCATAAAAACGGGAATCCTGCTCATTCTGGCTCGAGTGCATGCTCGGGTCGTCACAAGCAGCGATTACAAGTCCGCCTCCCGCCCCTGTCATGGCAGAGCCCATAAAGGGGTCTGCG
>JAAZIW010000240.1 GCA_012800665.1 Rikenellaceae bacterium | reverse complement strand
GCATTTTTAGTGTTAGGCTATCTGATGGTATTGTTTAATAAAATAGCTAAGAAGTAATGGAATATTTTCTCATAATAATAAGCGCGATATTCGTAAACAATATTGTCCTCGCACAATTCTTGGGCATCTGCCCTTTCTTGGGGGTATCAAGCAAGATTTCAACCGCCACCGGTATGAGTATAGCTGTGTGCTTTGTGATTACGCTTGCCACGGTGGTGACTTTTTTGCTTAACCAATATCTCTTGGTTCCTTTCGGGCTTGATTTTTTACAGACTATTGCTTTCATCCTTGTAATTGCCGCACTTGTTCAGATAGTGGAGATTGTACTCAAGAAGGTATCCCCTGCGCTTTATAAAGCCATGGGTATTTATCTTCCCCTCATCACCACCAATTGCGCCGTGCTAGGCGTAGCAATAACTGTTGTAAGCAAGGAGTTTACTTTCGGCAGTTCAGCTCCGCATATGCTTAATCTTGCCGAGTCCACGGTATATGCCCTTGCCACCTCGCTTGGTTACGGCCTTGCGATGATTCTTTTCAGCGGCATACGCGAGCATTTGGCTTTAAACGATGTACCAAAACCTTTCAGGGGGCTTCCGATTGCCTTGATTACGGTGAGCATAATGGCTATGGCTTTCCTGGGATTCTCCGGAATGGTATAGGCCCATACTTTATTTTTGTTTGTTTTATTATATAAAATCGTATATTTGTAAAGTAATCAGGCAAATACCTTATAAACTGTAACCAAAATAATGTTTGAAATTCTTGAAAAGACGATGCTGAACCCTACTATCGCAAAAATTGTGATAAAGGCTCCGCGCATCGCTAAGGCTGCTCTTCCTGGGCAGTTTCTTATCATTCGCGCTGATGAGAAGGGAGAAAGAATTCCTCTCACCATAAGCGATTCCGATCCGGTAAAGAGTACGGTAACCGTGGTAATTCAGCTCATTGGAGCATCAAGCCACACAATGGTGGAAAAATTCGAAGCCGGCGACAGTTATGCCAATGTGGTCGGACCTCTTGGAAATCCATCCGATTTCGTTCATATGAGCCCTGAGGAGCTTAAGAAGCACCGCTATGTTTTCATTGCAGGCGGTCTCGGTACTGCGCCTGTGTATCCGCAAGCCAAATGGCTCTATGAGCGCGGTGTGGCGGTAGATGTAATAATCGGCGCACGCATGAAGGAGCTCCTTATTTATACTGAAGAACTCGGCAGCGTTTGCGACAATCTATACCTCTGTACCGATGACGGTTCCGTAGGCTTCAAAGGCGTAGGTACGGCAAAGCTTGAGGCTCTTGCAGCAGAGGGGAAGACGTATACCAGATGTGTGGCCATCGGTCCCATGATTATGATGAAATTCGCCACGCTTACCTGCCAGAAGCTAAATATTCCTATTATGGTAAGCATGAATTCGCTTATGGTGGATGGTACCGGAATGTGCGGCGCTTGTCGCGTATCCGTAGGCGGTCAGACCAAATTCTCGTGTGTGGATGGTCCAGAATTCGATGGAGCCCTTATCGATTGGAATGAGGCTATGAGGCGTTCACGTCAATATCAGCCGGAGGAGGCGGCTTCAATGGAAAGATATGGTAAATAAGATCCCAAGAGTACCTGTCCGTGAGCAGGATCCCAAAGTTCGTGCACACAACTTCGAGGAAGTATCTTACGGTTATAATAGAGAAGAAGCTATGCTTGAGGCATCCCGCTGCCTCAATTGCAAAAAGCCTTTGTGCGTTACCGGCTGCCCTGTAAATATTCAAATACCCGATTTCATCTCCCATGTTGCAGAAGGGGATTTCGATGCTGCAGCGGCTGTTATAGCAAAAGACAGTTCTCTTCCTGCAGTCTGCGGCCGCGTTTGTCCGCAGGAAACCCAGTGTGAGGGCAAGTGCATACTCGGCATTAAAGGCGAGCCCGTTGCCATAGGCAAGTTGGAAAGGTTTGTTGCCGATTATCAGTATTCCAAGAAAGAGAGCGCAACCATGCCCGAAATCGCACCGCCAAATGGACACAAGGTTGCCGTTATCGGCTCCGGTCCAGCAGGTCTTGCTTGTGCATCCGATCTTGCCAAGTGGGGCTATAAGGTACACGTTTTCGAGGCTCTGCACAAAGCTGGCGGAGTTCTTGTTTACGGCATTCCCGAATTCCGTCTTCCAAAAGACAAGGTGCTGCAAAAAGAAATCGACGAAGTCACCAAGTTGGGAGTAACCATCGAAACCGATGTTATTATAGGCCGCACCACCGATCTCGATTTTCTTATCGACAAAGAAGGCTACGAGGCTGTGTTCGTTGGAACAGGCGCAGGCCTGCCCCGTTTCATGAACATCCCCGGCGAGAACTTGAACGGAGTATTCTCCGCAAATGAGTTCCTTACCCGCAATAACCTCATGAAGGCTTTTGACCCTGAATATATGACCCCTATTCGTGCCGGCAAGAAGGCTTGCATAGTTGGAGGCGGTAACGTAGCCATGGATGCCGCCCGTACGGCTCTTCGTTTGGGCGCCGATTCCACCATAGTGTATCGTCGCAGCGAGGAGGAACTTCCGGCCCGCAAGGAGGAGGTTCATCACGCCAAAGAAGAGGGGATACATTTCGAACTCCTTACCAATCCGGTAGAGATTTTGGGAGATGAGAACGGCTGCGTCAAGGGTATGAAGTGCATACGGATGAGGCTCTGCGAGCCTGATGAAAGCGGACGATGCCGTCCCGTAGAAATTCCCGGAAGCGAGTTTGTGATAGATTGCGACACCGTGATAATGTCGATTGGCACCTCACCCAACCCGCTCATTGCCACGACCACTCGCGGTCTTGAGTCCAATAAGAGGGGCTGCATCGTAGCAGACGAGCATGGCGCCACCACTCGCGAAGAAATTTTCGCAGGCGGCGATGCCGTAACCGGAGCAGCTACCGTAATCCTCGCTATGGGCGCCGGCCGCAAAGCCGCCAAAGCCATCGACGAGTATATTAAGAGTAAATAAGCCGCACTCTCCATTGAGAGAGGGCGGCTTTTGTAGTCCTGTTGGGACTCGAACCCAAGACCCACAGCTTAGAAGGCTGTTGCTCTATCCAACTGAGCTACAGGACCGGAATGGACTGCAAAGAT
>JAAZIW010000239.1 GCA_012800665.1 Rikenellaceae bacterium | reverse complement strand
GTGCCAAGCAGCGAGGTGTTCACCACACGGACATCGGGACGCACGCCCTCAACCTCCTGGTCGTACCAAAGCGGGAAGGTATCGTTGTCGCCATGAGTTATTAGTATGCCCTGGGGTCCTGTGGAATTAAGATAATTATACCCGATTTCAGCCGCCGTCTTTCTGCCGGAGCGGTCGTGGTCGTCCCAATTCTGAGCCGCCATAAGGGTAGGCACGCCCAAGCATACTATAGTAAGCGCAGCAGTAAAGGGAAGCGACAGGGAGCGACCCTTACGGGCATCTTCTATCCACTGATAAATAGCCGCAAGCCCAAGGCCGCACCAAATGCTGAAAAAATAGAAAGAGCCGGCATAGGCATAGTCGCGTTCACGTACCTGGAAAGGCGGTTGATTAAGGTAGATGACAATGGCGATGCCTGTCATAAAAAACATAAGGAAGGTAAGCCATGAGCCTCGCTTGTCGCGGATGAATTGGAAGCATAGTCCCAAAATGCCTAACAACAGAGGCAAGAAGAAGTAGTGATTCTTGGCCTTGTTCTCTTTGAGCAAGGCAGGAGCATTATCCTGATTACCCAATCGGAATTCATCTATAAACTTTATGCCGCTCTCCCAATTACCGTAAAATATATCACCGGGAGTGGGGCTGTGGATATCATTCTGTCTGCCGACGAAATTCCACATGAAATAGCGCCAATACATCCAGTTCAACTGATAGTCGAAAAAGTATGCTAAATTGGCCCCCATTGTAGGCTTGGGCGCATGAGCATTGCGTACTTTACGCCCCTTACCCTTCGTATAAAAGTTATAAAACTCCTCAAAGCGCTTGGAATCGCCGCCCCCATCGCTCCACATGCGCGGGAAAAGCATCTTGGCATCAGCATTGTATTTTGCCTGAACAGGCCCGTCCACATACTTGTATTTCCCATCCAAAGGAGCCCAATATTTGCTCTGCTTGAGCTCCCACGGAGCGCCGTAATATTGGCCGTAGAGCAACGGAGAACTGCCATATTGTTCGCGGGAGAGATAACGCACCAAAGTAAAGGCGTTGTCGGGCTGATATTCGTTGGTGGGAGTTTTGGCGCTGGAGCGGATAATATCGATGGTGAAAAGCGAAAAACCTATGATTATGCTGGTGAAGCAAAGCAGGACCGTATTCCAAAACACCTTTTGCTTTTTATGAGTGGCAATTATGCCCCAAAAGCAAAGAGCCAGCACAGCCACAAGGAAGAAGGCTGCGCCGCTGTTATATGGAAGCCCGAGTCCGTTCACAAAGAAGAGGTCTACATAAGCGGCAGCCTTCGGGAAGAGGGGAACGATTATAAATAAGATGATAGCCAAGATGGCCGCGCCAACAAGGAAGATTTTAACAAGTTCCCAAAAACCGAAGCGTTTGTCCTCATTCTTGCGATAATAGAACATGAAGACAAGGGCGGGAATGCAAAGCAGATTGAGCAGATGCACGCCTATGCTTACGCCCATAAGAAAAGCAATCAGCACTATCCATCTATCGGCATGCGGCTCGTCCGCAACATCATACCACCTCGTCATGGCCCAGAAAACCAAGGCGGTGAACAGACTGGACATGGCGTACACTTCACCCTCTACCGCACTGAACCAAAAAGTATCGGAGAAGCAGTATATAAGCGCCCCCACAAGGCCCGAGCCCACAATCGCAAGAGCCTGGGAAACGGTGTATTCTTCATCTTTCGGGCGTATGAGTCTTTTTGCAAACCAAACTATGGCAAGATAAAGAAAGAGGATGGTTAGCGCACTGCAAATAGCGCTCATGGCATTCACCGCCACGGCCGCCGCTTCCCCTTCGGAAAAGAGGGTGAAGAGTCTTGCAAAAATCTTGAAAGATGGATTTCCGGGGGGATGACCAACCTCTAATTTATAAGAAGATGCTATAAATTCGCCGCAGTCCCAAAAGGATGCTGAAGGCTCTATGGTGGAAAGATAAGTTATGGCTGACACTACAAAGGCTGCGACCGCACCTATCAGTTTCCAGGATTTGAATTGTTTCTGAGTCATATCCTGCAAAGATAAAAAAACAAATCCGTATCTTTGCATTTAAGCCTCGCATTGCGACAGAATCGAGGCGGGAAACGCCCCGCCATAAAGCTACCGCGCATAAAGTTGCCGACGTTGAGGTTCCCGCCCGTGAGGTTGCCGGCGGTGAGGTTGCCACCCGTGAGGTTGCCGGCGGTGAGGTTCCCGCCCGTGCTCAACGGCGGAGGGCTTTGAGGGATGCGATGGCGTAGGGAGGTAGGGGTTGGACGAAAAAGGCTTAAAATGTTTAACCCTGGTTTCGGTTGACCGTCATGATAAAGCAAAAAGGGCCGAAAGTGACAAAGCCCTACGGTTTTTTGGCGAGGGGTTGAGCAAAAAGGGCCAAAAATGCTTGACCATGAGGCGGAAATGAGGGACTTCCGCGGCATGGGATGGAAGGGCTTGAGCAGAAAAGGGCCAAAAATGCTTGACCATGAGGCGGAAAGAGGAACAGGGAAAGGGGAAGGGCGGCAACGGCTGCTCCTCCAGGGACCTGTGCCACCCTCGGCATCGTAAGAGGGGCGGACCATGAAGCGAAGCGGAATGGTGGGGTCGAGCGTAGCGAGACGGTCTTCGGAGGAGGCAGCCGGCGCCGCAGTAAACCACGCAGGAAAAGGTGGGAGGGGCCGGGGCTGAAGGTAAAGATTTAAAGTTGTTAAACTTGATATTATGGCTGAGAGCGATTGGAAAAAACGTTTGGGGGTGGTTTATTCCACCGACCCCAACTTCAAATACACTACAGTTCAAGAT
>JAAZIW010000238.1 GCA_012800665.1 Rikenellaceae bacterium | reverse complement strand
CTTCCGGCTTTTCCAAAATGCCCATGAAATGCTTGGCATAAGGGGAAAGGGTATTCATATAGCGGCGTTGTCCCTCGGCATAGATGGTGTCGAAAGCAAGAGAGCTTTTGCCGCTGCCGCTGAGGCCTGTGATTACCGTGAATCTGCCCCGTGGAATATCCACATCGATATTCTGCAGATTATGAGCTTTCGCTCCCCTTATTTTTATGAATTCCTGCTCCGGCATATGCTCTGCGGCTTCCCCTATAATGTTCCGAACATGGTTAAAATCACTCCGCCGAGCATAAGCAAAAGCGCCAGCGATTTTCTCTTTAGCATTTTTTCTTTAAAGATAAATGCCCCAAGTACAAAGCTTACGATGATTGAACTGCGGCGTATTATGGAAATCACGCCCAACATGGCTTCCGGTTGCTTGAGCGCAAAGAAATAAAAAGCATCCGCCAAGGTTATGAGCACTGCTATAAGCAGAAGCGTCCAGTCCCAACGGAATTTTTCAATTTTTTTCTTGCCGGAGAGTTTCTTTATGATAATTATAAGTCCCAGAATAACAGTTATATACAGATTTGTCCAGCTCTGTACGAAAAGCGGCTCCATGCCTGTAATTATATACTTGTCCCACAAGGCGCTGGCAACACCGGCAAAGATGCTTATAAAAAGTGCGAAAACACCTTTATTGCTGCCGAAGCTGATACCTTCTTTAGCTGATGCGAGGCTCAACAGCCAGATTGATGCAAGTACAAGCAAAACGCCCACCCACTGCAGCGCATTGAGCCTTTCTCCGAAAATAATTATGGAAAACAACAGCACGAACACCGGCCTCGAGCCTTTGAGCGTGCTTACCGTGGTGATGGGCAGGAGTTTAAGGGCAATCATTCCGCTTACCCATGAGCAAGACACGAGCACCGCCTTGAACAGAAGCTGAAAATGATGGAGCGGCGAAGAAGGTTTTAAAAACGGGCTCAGGAAAAGTGTTGTTAAAGCCGTAGCAGCCAGCAACACATAATACACATCATTACGCTTCAGGGCGAATTTCTTCGCTACATCATAAGAGCCTAACAGCAAGGCCGAAGCGAGTGTGAGCCAAATCCACATTTTTTATTTTGCGCTTGCTTTAAGCATCTCGGCTACAGCAGCCTCCAACTGTTTATCCTCTCCTGCCATTACAGAAGCGGGATCGTTATATACCACAATGTCGGGTTCGAGCTGATGATTTTCGAGGAACCGGCCTTCCGATACACTCCACGAGCCAACCTGCGGTACGCCAAAGATAAGTGTCGGGTCAACTTGCCTCTCCCACCATACACTGGTTGCCGTACCTGCAACCGGGGCTCCTATTATCTTGCCAATTCCTAAGGATCTGTACAAATAGGGAAAGCCGCAGGCATCGGAATAATTATCTTCGCACACCAGCACGCAAGAGGGCTTTATCCATTTATCGTAGGGTTCGGGAGACATTTCCACACCGCGCGGACGCCTCTCGGTATAAAGACGGGCATTCAGGAAAACTGCAAGATCATTGTGCAGCCAGCCGCCGCCATTATGACGGGTATCCACGATAAGCGCATCGCAACCGCGATATTTGCCGAGCGCCTTGGAATAGACCTCTCGGAAACTCGGGGAATTCATACCTTTGACATGAACATAGCCGATGCGGCCGCCGGAAAGCTCCTTGACCTTTTGCTCGTTGCGGCGCACCCAGCGGGTGTAAAGCGCCTGAGAGTCGGAGGAAGAGGGGGTTATATACAGCTTCACCTCGTCCTTGCCGCTCTTTATCGTAAGCAGAACGCGCTTGCCCGCTTTACGCTCAAAAGCCTTATACCATGGCTGTCCTGCGGGTATGGGCTTGGCATCTATCGACATTATGATATCGCCTTCTTTAAGAGAAGGGGCTGAGGTAAGAAGCACGCTGCCCGGAAGGAATTCGGCGATTTTAAGGCCCGGCCCATCGAAGGCAGGGTCGAAAAGTACACCCACATAGCCTATCGAAACGCCTGTACCATCATAATAGCGTCCTCCGGTATGAGAGCCGTTAAGCTCGCCGAGCATTTCGCTGAGCAATTCCTGGAAAGCATAATTGTCGGTAATATATGGCAGGAACTGACGGTAATTCTCTCCTACCGCTTCCCAGTCCACCCCGTGCATGTCTTCCACATAAAACTTCTCGCGGACTTGTGTCCAACAATGCTCGAATATGTATTCACGCTCTTTGTCAGGGAAATATTCGTATTCGCCGCGGAAATCAACATTTTTGGAAGAGCCGCTCTTGGCTTCTATCTTCTTTACCCCCTTGCTCCCGAGCACGAAGAAACTCTCTCCGTCCGGAGCGGGATAAAAGCGGCCTCTCAGGTCTTTGTCTATAACTTTTAT
>JAAZIW010000237.1 GCA_012800665.1 Rikenellaceae bacterium | reverse complement strand
TTGCCGGAATTGAGGCTTTCATCCCTTTCGCAGCCATAAACCAGCATTAAAAGAGATAATATTGCAAATAAACTTAAATATCTTCTCATGGCTTTACTCCTTCGGTAATATTATTTTATAGGAATCCGGGTTGAATTCGCTGTTGGCATCGACCATTCGCCCTGCGGAGGAACGAACCATAAAGTCGAGTACAATCTTCTGGTCTATACTTCTGCTGAGAGAAGTGAGAGGTACAATTTCAAACCACACCCTACCGCCTTCTATGTCGGCTCTGGTAACGCCTGAAAGAGTTTGAACTGTTGGATTAGGATCATCCTCGCTATAAAAAGCTCTATAATAGGAGCTGTTTTCGTGGAACCTCAGACGGAAATAATCCACATCTCCTTTCATGGAAATTATCCATGTGGAATTTATAGGAGAAGTGATGGCGAAGCTGGCAAGAATATTGGTGCCGTTGTAAGTCACCCTCAGACTGTCGCTCTCAAGATAGCAGGTTTGGTCGTCAAAACTGAGCTCTTCTCCCTGGATGGCATCTTCTCCGTAAGTCAAATCAAACGCTACATAGTCCCAGGGCAGGGTTTCGAATTGGAGACGTATCTCTTTCTGTACAAACTGAAGCTCGAAGTGGTATTTCTTGCCCGCCTCCCAAGCCATCTCAGGGAAAGGTATGTTACGAGTAATGTCTGTACCGGAAATGTTATAGGTGATTACCATTTGAGGTGCGTCAGCAGAAGCAACAATACGGCCGTTTTCATCGGTTGTGGAATTGGCATCATAGATTTCTTCCGAGCGCAGAGGCCACATCATATAATTGGTGACGTAGGTATTGGAGGAATTGAAAAGGTCCACAATGGCCTGTCCATTGTTAAGAGTGGTATTATAGTCGTTCTTCGAAAAGAACAGATTGCCTGTGTTTCCGCTCGTGCCTGTTACATCAATCGCGTTGGAGACGGAGCCTCCCTCCTGCGCGGTCTTATAAGTTACGGTGACTCCGGACTTGGTGTCAGGCATATTCTTCAGCTGGAAGGATTTAATTACAACGGGAGTCGGGGTCCAGTTCCTTATGCCTATGCTGAATGCTGTAAAAAGATGCTTGTAAGCGAGCAGCACGCTGGAATAATTCTTAAACTCATCATCCATGCTGCGAACAGAGGCATCAGAATAGATAAAGTCGAATTGAGGAGTGTCCGCATTGAAAGTTTTGCTCGGAATAGAAAGCACCTTGTGGGTAGGGGTATCCAAGACAGGCGCGCTGCCAAAGAAAGAATTCGTGGTAAGATCCAATGCGGCGTCATAAGTCAGCCAACTTATAAACCGGTGAGAACCGGTGTTTGTCCAAAAATAGGTGGTCCCTGAAAGGCTCCAGGTCCAATCGCTTGCAATGTCTTCCACCTCATGCCCTATCTTGTGGCTGTACAATTCATCATCTATATAAGGAGTGCTGTTTTCGTTTTGTCCCGGAAGCGTGATGAAGTCCAGAATTTTCGCCCTGTTGGAGGTATCGTTGAAATTTGTACTTCCGAAGAAAGTCCTGGTACTTACGCCTCCCCTTATATTTATATAGCCCGGCCCGGCCATCTCATTCTTCCGGCACGAAGACATACCGGTCACGAGCAAAGTGCAGGCAATCAGAATTGAGAAATTTTTTAGTTTCGGCGAAAGCATGATATTATTGTTTAATAATTCTTGGACCGCTGCGGGCGGTCAGGCCCACGGCGGCAAAAAGGGTTGATTTTACTTGGTTACTGTTAAACCGGCTTCCTCCTCAGGTGCCCATGCCTCAGCAGATGCCTTGAAGGTAATAACATCGAGACCTACAGTGAAGGTGTACTTGATGTTCTGGTTACGCTCCCATTTATCAATCGGAGTGGTGCCTACTTTCGCAGTATTTAGCTTTAAGGGCACAATCTCTGTTACTGTAGCACCACTGGAGAGCGTTACCGTATATTTGAAGGTAATCGTTACCGCGTCGGTGAGGATCTGAGGAATCATCAGATAGGTATAAAAATCGCTGTTTGCATCCACCTTTACGGCATCAGTAGTAAGCGTCTTGGAAGAAGAAATAAGCTCATAGGTTCTGGGAGTAGCTTGAGCCGACCATTCAAAACCTGTATTGCCGTTTGTATTATTATAGCTGGAAGTAAGCGTACCTGTTGTATTTACACCTGAAAGCGCAATATTGTCTATCTTAATCGTAGTACCAGGATAATTGGCAGCCTGCTTAATGAAGAACTGAACCTTGGTAAGCATATGATGGAAAACAAAGGGTACTGCACCATTGTCAGAAACGCTTTTGGTCATATTTGGTTTTACACTGCTGACCATAAAATCAGTCTGCAGGGAGGCATCATCGTCTGCTTT
>JAAZIW010000236.1 GCA_012800665.1 Rikenellaceae bacterium | reverse complement strand
GTGAAAGTCATTTGAGGAAGGGTATATTGCAGAGGATTCATGCTCTCGACTATGGTTCCCTTCATAATCGAGTCTCCAAATGCGCAGATTTTGATTGTTTTCATTTTAAATATCTCCTATGAAACTAAATTGTTACTTTTGCTTGTTTTACTTCTTTACGAGGCAAATTTAAGGGCTTTACAAGAGTCTTGAAACAAATAGTTACAGGGACGAATGAATAGTGACTAAAAGACGATTTTATAGACTAAAACGTTGTTTTTGATGATGAAAACAATATATTTTGTATATTTGTCACTATAGATGTAGTGAGAATCTACGGTTTCGACGAAAGAAAATCGTGAATGCGAATGTATAAGTCGGGATTTCAAAAATCTGATGATAGCCGGAATTAAAATAAGAATCAGAATAAGAATTAAGATTAGATATAACGAATATGCATAATTTACCCAAAATTTATTTCAAATGGACTACGGCAGCACTGCATGTGCTTGTGATGCCGATGTTTTTCCTTGCATTCTCCATAGTTTACCAGCCTTTCAATATGACTGAGTTACTGGATATGGGCAGGGGCCTCTATACACTGAACATCTCCATTCTCTTTGCCATTATCTTTGTACTTATGTCCGGAATGCGCTCAGGATTGCGTTTTTTTGTCAAGGATAAACATTTCACATGGGCTCATTATATATGCTGGTGCATAGGGGAGTGCCTTTTGATTTCTCTCTTTGCAAGCTTGTATCTTTCTTTGATTTCAGATGGGCTCTATACTTTCTTCAATGTTCTTTTTAAACACGTCCTTCTCAAAAGTTATCTTATTCTCATCTACCCGTATCTGGTGCTTACTCTTGCTTTTGCAGTCGGAGCTCATAGGCAGGCAGCCAAGGAAAGGGATTCTGCAGATGAGAGCTTGATACGTTTTTACGACATTTACAAGAAACCCAAACTTTTGATTGCTGTCGGCTCCATCCTTTATATAAAGGCGGACGAAAATTATGTGAATATAGTATATATGGATGGCGGCAGAATCAGTAAATATTCCCTTAGGGCCTCCATGAATTCCATTGAGGAAAACTGCACCAGGCACGGGCTTATTCGTTGCCAGCGTTCTTATTTTGTCAATCCCAAGCATATTGCGGTGCTTCGTAAAGAGGGAGGTTCGGTTTTTGCCGACCTGGATGCGGATGGAGCGCCAAGCATACCTGTTTCCAAGAGATATTACGACAAATTGTCCGGTCTCTTGTAATATATACTTTTCAACTTTATGCATTTATTTTCCGTCATCTGCCCAAAGCGGCGCTTGCCCTGAAGGCTGTCTTGTAAAATGACAAAACCTGAAAATCTTATATTCTAAATTAGTTTTTTTCAAATAAAATCTCTATTTTTGTTTAATTGTATAGAAGATGACCGAAACCGTAACTTACCCACTCGACCAGAATAAGGTTTATACTTCCATGGACGAACTCACGCTCGACACGGAAGATGGACCGAAAACTATGAAAATGGGTGTGTGGATTAATTACGACCCTATTCGAATACATAAGATGATAGTGAGGGAGAAGATACTTCAAGTAGATCAATTCGAACTGCTTCGACCTCTGGAAAGCAAGCTGCGTAGAGCAGACCCCGATTATTATAAGAAATTTGTCGGTCTCGGACTGGTAATAGATTATCCCGGCTACAGCAGCGGCATTGTAGCTAAAATTCCTTTTGAAAACGACCCTGTAGGATTTTATAAGTGGTGGCGCAAAGGTAAAAACGAACACAAAGTATACCTTTCGCTCGGTCGTAAGATTCAACTCTTTCAAAAGGTTGCCCTCATGGACAGGAAGATGATATTAAAGAAAGATCTCGATTTTCTAAGAGCCCATTAATAAAACACTATTATAACCATAAATGGAAAATAAACTTAAAAAAACCTGTCTGCATGCCGAGCACGTAGCCCTGGGTGCAAAGATGAGTCCTTTTGCCGGCTACGACATGCCGATTCAATATACGAGCATCGCTGAGGAACACAATGCCGTCCGCAACAAATGCGGCGTTTTCGATGTGTCCCACATGGGAGAAATCATCATTTCCGGCCCCGACGCCGAAAAATTCATGAATTATATTTTTACCGGAGATGTCAGCAAACTCTCAGAGGGGCAATGCATCTACGGAATGCTGCTTTTTCCTGATGGAGGCACGGTAGACGATCTTCTCGTCTATAAAGAATATCGCAAAGACCATTATCTCTTGGTTGTGAATGCCGCAAATCTGGATAAAGATTATAGATGGATAAAAGACAATAGCGAAGGCTTTATAGTCAATATCGTAAATGACTCTGATAATTGGGGGCAGTTGGCCGTTCAAGGCCGCGATTCAGAAGCTATACTTGGAAAAATTCTTAATCAAGACCTTTCAGCCGTGGCTTCTTTTCGTTTTATAGATACTTTTATAGATAGCAATAGAGTCATTATAAGCCGTACAGGCTATACCGGCGAAGATGGATTCGAGGTTTATGCCGCCCCTGACATAATAGTAGACCTTTGGAAGGCTCTTCTTGAAGCCGGAGTAACTCCTTGCGGACTCGGTTGTCGCGATACTCTTCGCTTCGAAGCCGGATTCCCTCTCTATGGTCATGAACTTTCTCAGGAAATATCCCCTGTAGTAGCAGGCTTAAGCATATTCTGCAATTTGGACAAAGAGGAATTCATTGGCAAAGACGCTATTTCAGCTCAAAAGGCCAATCCTCCTGCAAAAAAGATAGTAGGTATAGAGCTGGCTGACAGAGCCATTCCCCGCGCGGGCTATCCTGTGCTTTTGGAAGACGGCAGTGTGACGGGTGAAGTAACTACCGGTTATCGCTCCATAACACTGGACAAGAGCATCTGCTTTGCGCTTGTAGACCGTAGCGCCGGAGCCATGGGGGCTACCCTCTATATACAAATTCATCGCAAGATATTCCCAGGTACTGTGGTAAAGAAAAGATTTTATCAGACAAACTATAAGAAATAATATTATTATGAGCAAAATCATCGAAGGACTCCTCTATAGCGAGTCACATGAATGGGTTAAAGTAGATGGCAAGGTCGCGATAATCGGCGTTACCGACTTTGCGCAGAGTGAAATGGGTGACATCACCTATGTAGATCTCCCCTCCAAAGACGACGATATTACAAAAGACGAAGACTTTGGCGCTCTCGAGAGTGTAAAAGCCTCCAGCGAACTCTTGTGTCCCGTAAGCGGCACCATTGTGGCCGTTAACGAAAAGCTCGAAGATGCTCCCGAACTCATCAACGAGGACCCTTATGCAAACTGGATTATAAAGGTGGAGATGAGTGACGCTTCTGAACTGAATTCTCTTTTGACGGCTGCGGCCTACGCTGAAATAATAAAGTAAAAAATATGGGAACATTCGCTTATTTTCCCCATACGGAGGAAGATATTCGTGCGATGCTCAAAAGGATAGGGGTCTCCGATTTGGAAGACCTCTATTCCGATGTCCCTAATGCTTTCAAGTATAAGGGTGAGTATGAGCTTCCTGAAGCCATGAGCGAGCAGGAAGTGCGCGGCTATTTTGAAAATCTCGGACGTAAGAATGTACAGCTCAAGGTGTTTGTAGGCCAGGGCGCCTATGACCATTATGTGCCGTCAATAGCATCTTACATTACCTCCCGATCCGAATTTCTAACATCTTACACGCCATACCAGAGCGAAATCTCTCAAGGAACTCTTCGTTATATATTCGAATATCAGAGCATGATATGCCGTCTGACCGGCATGGATGTAAGCAACGCCAGCATATATGACGGACCTTCGGCAGCTGCAGAAGCGCTCCGTATGATGTTGGCAAGCAGCCGCAAGCGCAAGAAATTAGTGCTTTCCTCTGCTGTTCTGCCTCATGTGAGAGAGGTTGTAAAAACCTATATGAAGTATAGCGATGCGGAACTTGTAATTGCTGAGGACGTGCTTGCAGAACTCGGCCCTGATGTGGCAGGGGTATTGGTTCCCCAAATTTGCAAACACGGCCGCTTGAAAGACCTCGACGGCTATGCCGAAAAGATACATGATGCCGGTGCGCTTATGGCCGTTTATTGCGACCCCTCCACCCTTGCAGTGCTTAAGAGTCCTGCCGAGTGGGGAGCGGATATTGCCGTAGGAGAGGGTCAAAGCCTCGGTCTGCCTCTCAATTACGGCGGTCCTTACTTGGGGTTCATCGCCTGCAAGAAAGAGCATCTGCGTAAACTCCCTGGACGTATAGTGGGTCAAACGACGGATGCAAACGGCAAACGCTGCTTTGTACTTACTCTCCAGGCGCGCGAGCAGCATATCCGCCGTGAGAGGGCAACTTCCAATATCTGTTCGAATCAGAGTCTTATGTGCCTTTGGGCGACTGTATACCTCTCGCTCATGGGGCCTGAAGGCCTGAAAAAAGTGAATAGGCTTTCCAGCGAGGGCGCTCATTATTTATATGACCGACTTATTGCCACCGGAAAATTTGAAGATACACACAAGGATAAACCTTTTCTTAAAGAGTTTACTCTTAAGCCGCTATGCGATGTCGCCAAGCTGCAAAAAGCGCTTTTGGACGGTGGTTATTTTGCCGCCCTCAGGCTCGAAAACGGGGAATTGAATTTCTGCGTTACCGAAAAGCACAGCAAGGCCGAAATTGATGAACTTGTTAAAATAGTGGAGGATCTGTAGCATGAAATATTACGACAAACTCATATTCGAACTCGGACGCAAAGGCCGTTCGGGCTATTCTCTCCCTAAATCTTTTGCAAGCGCTCCCGCAGTGCCGGAAAATCTTGCCCGCAAGACTCCTTTGGAACTTCCCGAGGTCAGCGAGCCGGATGTGGTGCGCCACTATACAAATCTCAGTCAGATGAATTTTGGTGTGGATACGGGCTTTTATCCGCTCGGCTCCTGCACTATGAAGTATAATCCCAAAATCAACGAGGAAGTTGCAAATCATCCGCTTTTTACCGGTCTGCATCCGCTTCAGCCGAGAGAGACGGTGAAAGGGGCTATTGAGATGATTGAAGGTCTGGATAAAACCCTTGCGGAAATTACGGGTCTCAAGCATTTCACCTTCCTTCCCTGTGCAGGCGCTCATGGCGAACTTGCCGGTCTTATGCTGATGCGGGAATATCATCTTGCGCGCAATGACTTCGCCCGTACAAAAGTTATCGTACCCGATAGCGCTCATGGCACCAATCCTGCCAGCGCCGCTGTCTGCGGCTTAGAGATAGTGGAGGTGAAATCCCGTGCCGATGGGCTTGTAGATGTGGAAGACCTCAAACCTCTGCTCGGCGCCGAGATTGCGGGCATTATGATGACCAATCCCAATACCTTGGGGCTTTTCGAACGCGAAATAGGCGAGATAGCCAAACTCGTGCACGATTCCGGCGGCTTGCTTTATTACGATGGAGCCAACATGAATCCGCTCCTCGGCAAGGTTCGCCCGGGGGACATGGGTTTTGACATTCTTCACCTGAATCTGCATAAGACTTTCAGTACGCCTCATGGCGGAGGAGGTCCCGGCAGCGGCCCTGTGGGTGTTGCAGAAAGCGTACTGCCGTATCTTCATATACCCGTAGTTTCCGGCTTCCACGGTAATTATTCCGTAATGATGAAGGCTTATGCCTATATACTCATGCTCGGTCGCGAGAATATAAAGATGGCAGGTCCGCTTGCTACATTGAACGCCAATTATATAAAAGAAAGCCTCAAAGACTGCTATAAACTGCCTATCCCCAGTATCTGCAAGCACGAGTTTGTTTTTGACGGCCTGATAAATGACGGAGCTCATGACGATGTGCCGGGTGCTACAACCCTCGATATTGCAAAGCGTCTATTAGATTACGGCTTCCACGCTCCGACAATCTATTTTCCGCTTCTCTTTTCTCAGGCCCTTATGATAGAGCCCACAGAAACCGAGAGCAAGGAAACCCTTGACGAGTTTATAGCCGTCATGCGTAAGATTGCCGAGGAAGCGGCCGAGGACCCGAATATCCTGCGCAGCGCACCGCATAATACCCCTGTATCAAGGCCGGACGAAACAACTGCGGCCAGAAATCCTATTGTTAAGGCATGAAATTAATTATAATCGGTGGCGGTCCGGGAGCTTACGAGACCGCCATTGAGGCCTCAAAGAGAGGTCTTGATGTTACGCTTATCAGCGAAAGCCCATTGGGCGGCACCTGTCTCAATGAAGGCTGCATACCCACCAAAACCTTCTGTCATTTTGCTGAAAACAGCACAGGGGAGGTTTCCGGCAAAAACATGGAGGCAATCCAGCAGCGCAAAAGCGAGGTTATAAGCCGGCTGCAAGGAGGAATAGCCTCTATGCTGAAAAAAGTGGAGGTGGTGTATGGCAGGGCGCAATTTGTCGATGCCCATACGTTCAAAGTCGGAGAAAAAACTTATTCGGCGGATAAAATCATTATTGCTACAGGTTCGGTAAACGCTACGCTCCCCATTAAAGGAGCCGAGCTTTGCATCGATTCTTCCTGCCTGCTTGAACTGACTCAAGTTCCCAAACGACTCTGTGTAATAGGAGGAGGAGTAATAGGGCTTGAGTTTGCAAGCATATTCAATTCTTTCGGCAGTGAAGTTACAGTATTGGAGTATTTTAAGAATATTCTGCCCCGTTTCGATGAAGACTTGGCGAAAAGGCTCAGGCAGTCGCTTAAAAAGCGAGGCATAGCCATAGAAAACTCTGCGCAAGTAGTGGAGGTTTCCAAAACTGCAGACGGTTTGAGTGTCAAATACCTGCTTGAAGATAAGGAATGTTTCTCGTATGCAGACACAGTGCTTATGGCGGTTGGCCGCCATGCAAATTTAGAGAGTCTTAATTTTGAGGATGTTGGAATTGAATGCTCTAAATATGGAGTATTGGTGGATGCCGAAACCAAACGCACATCAATTCCGCATATTTACGCTGTCGGCGATATTACAGGCGGCATAATGTTAGCGCACTATGCTTCTTTTGACGGAAAGAGAGCTCTTAATGATATATGCGGCATCACTGACGGCATCCGCTTTGACATTTGCCCGGCAGCTGTGTTTACCGTTCCGGAAGTGGCTTCCGTAGGCCTCTCAGAGGAGGATTGCAAGGCGCAGGGAATAGAATACAAAGCCCACAAAGCCATGTATGGGGGCAACGGGAAAGCTGTAAGTATGGGGCTGCAGGAAGGTTATGTGAAAGTGCTTACAGAAGGCCCGGAAGGGCGGATTCTTGGCGCTCATATAATGGGGGCTCACGCCTCGGACCTCATCCACGAAGTGGCGGTGCTGATGAATTTCGATGCGACTCTGTCTCAGGCTCGGGACATTATCCACGCACATCCCACCCTTAGCGAAGTGCTTCAGACGGCTTATAATCTTTAAAAGAATTCGGCGGCTTTTTCGAGAGTCGCCAATTCTGCTTTATACATTCGGAAAAGCGAATCCAAGGCAGGCATATTTTCGGCCTTAAGCGGTGTAGTGGGAGGGGATTTGAGTTTGAGCGGATCAATAGGCTTGCCGTTCTTCCATACACGGAAATCGAGATGAGGACCTGTGGATGCCCCTGTGCTGCCTACATAGCCGATGATTTGTCCCTGAACCACCCTCACTCCGGCTTTGATCCCTTTGCCATAGCCGCGCAGATGCATATAGCCGGTTTCGTAAGCATTATTATGGCGGATTCTTACATAATTGCCTCCGCCTTTGGAATCCCAGCTTGCCCTTGTTACCACTCCGTCTCCGAGAGCACGAACAGGGGTGCCGGAAGGTGCGGCATAATCTATCCCCGTATGCGGACGCACAACCCCGTAAATGGGGTGCTTGCGATGATAGGTAAAGCGCGAGCTTATCCGGCTGAATTGCAGGGGAGCCTTTAAGAAGGCCTTGCGCATGCTTTCTCCTTTTTGATTCCAGTATTTATTGCCGTTATCCCCTTGGTCGAAGCGTATGGCATAAAGCGAATCGGCGCCTCGGCTGTATACGCTGAAATCGATGCCAAGAACATCTATAACCTCACCCTCGCATACCTTTTCGCGGCAGATGGCCTGGAAACGGTCGCCTTCGTGAAGACCGAAGAAATTCACTGTCCATTCATATACGCTTTCGAATGTGGATATCAGAATGGGGGATTCACCCTTGTCTGCAAGGTCTTGCCAAAGTGATGTGTGGATGGTGACATCGATGTATTTACGCACTGTATCCACCTGCTTTGCAACCGTCCAAGCCGCCAAGGAGTCCTTGCATTTGAAGACGGTGGAATTTATGCGGTCGTTATGATAGACCATATATTCCAAAACGGGGGAGAGGGTGTCTCCGCTGTAATAGGCATCCACCTGGCGTCCTGCTATAATACGGGAAACATTGAAAACGCTGTCGGATGCTATTGTAAGGGGATAGATGCTGTCGTTTGCGAGCCCCACCCTGCGCATTAGAACCGCAAAGTTTTCGCCGCTTTTCACACGCGAGCTTTCCAGGCGGAAGGTATCGGTAAGAAAACCAAGAGGATAGATGGTATCTTTTTGGGTGTCTGCATCACCTCTTCTTGATGAGCGGGGACCGCAGGAAACAAGGGATATTATTATAAGTAAAATTCCAAGTAGGGAGCGTTTTGGCTTAGGCATCGTGATATAAAATCTTATAATTTCAAAAGTACAAAATTTTCATTACCAACACAAATTTATTACATTTGCCGTTGTATTGATTAGTGCAGAAAAACACTCTGCAAATAAGGTTTTTGAGTTTAAAGAAATATGCTTGAAAATATATTACTGATTATCCTTTACCTACTTGCACCTGCAGGTGTCATTTGGCTCTGCCGCAAGTCTTCTTTTCTTGGAAAAATAGGTCCTGTTCTCATTTTATATATAATGGGCATTATTATTGGCAATGTGTGGCATCCGTCAGCCAAGGCTCAAATTCAAGAAGTGCTGAGCAGCGCCACAGTGCCGCTTGCCATACCGCTGCTGCTTTTCGGCTGCAAGTTTCGCAAAGGCGAAACCCGCAATCAGGTGATGGCTTTGATTACAGGTATGGCGTCGTTGATAGTGGCGGTAATTGTGGGATATTTGATATTCGGGGACAAAATCCAGGATGGAGCGAAGATTGGAGGCATGCTTACAGGAGTGTATACCGGAGGCACGATAAACCTTGCCGCCATCAAAGTTATGCTCGGAGTGCCGGAAGAGACCTTTATCCTCCTGAATTCCTACGACATGGTGATTTCTTTTCTGTATTTAACTTTCCTCATTGTTATTGGAATAAGATTATTCAGAAAATTCCTTCCGTACGGAAGCGGTGCAATATCGTCAGAATGTGAGACTGTTCCGATAAATGAAGAATGCAATGGAAGCAGCGCCAATCCTGCGGCGCCAATCACCTTTTCCGAAAAAATATCTCCTAAAGAGATTAAAGGTTTGAAACTTATAAAAAATTATTTCGAACAGATGTGGCTGCCGCTGCTTGTGACAATCGTGATAATAGGCATTTCCGCTGTTTTGGGATTTCTTGCCAAAGATTGGTTTATGACTGTTTTCATCCTTTCTCTTACCACCTTGGGAATTGCAGCATCTTTCTACCGTCCCTTACGCACAAAAAAGCATATAGAACCGACGGCGATGTATTTCATATACATTTTCTCCATTGTAGTAGCATCAATGGCCGATCTTACCAAACTCGACATAAGCGGAGGGCTCAACATGCTCGGTTACCTTACCCTTGTGATATTCGGCTCTCTGCTGCTCAATGTGCTTTTGGCAAAGATATTCCGTATAGATGCTGACACTATGGTGGTTTGCTCTGTCGCATATATCTGCTCGCCTCCCTTTGTACCGATGATGACAGCAGCGATGAAGAATGAAAGGGTGCTCGTGATAGGACTGACTGTAGGTATAATAGGTTATGCTGCAGGAAATTATCTCGGATTTATAATGTACAGACTCCTCAGTTTATTATAAGAGCAATGAAACGTGAGCGGCAGATTGGCCGTGTTGGCCTGATAGGGATTTGCGTAAATGTTCTGCTTGCAGCATTCAAGGCAGTCATAGGCGCAATTTCAGGCTCTATCGCCATAGTTCTGGACGCAGTCAATAATCTCTCGGATGTATTATCCGGCCTCATAACCATCATAGGGACCAAATTAGCATCGAAACCGGCGGACAAAGACCATCCTTACGGGCATGGCCGCTATGAATATATTGCCGCTCTTATAATCGCTTTCACAATTTTAGCTGCAGGATTGGCGGCCCTCTATAAAGCGATAGGAAAAATCATTCATCCGAGCGCCGTCAACTATGATGTTATTGCTTTCATAATAATGGGTGTTGCGGTTGTGACAAAGATTCTGCTGGGACATTATACGAAAAAAGCAGGCGTGAGATTGAACAGCGGCTCGCTGGTTGCCAGCGGCATCGATGCGCTTTTTGATGCTGTCGTTACAAGCGCCACCCTGATTTCGGCTCTTATTTTCGTTGTCTTCGGCTTGAACCTGGACGGCTGGATAGGTGCGGCAATCTCCCTGCTCATCATTAAAATCGGTATAGAACTGATTAACGGCACCATCAGCGATCTATTAGGACGCAGGCCTGATCCTGCATTAAGCCGCAGCATAAAGGAGGATATAATCTCTTTTCCCGAGGTCAGCGGAGTGTATGACCTTTCCCTTAATATATATGGTCCGAGCCGAATGATAGGAGCGGTGAATATAGAAATTTCGGAAAAGTTGTCAGCACGCGAAATTCACGAGCTGTCCCTCAGGATTCGAAAAAAAATCATGGCTGGATATGGCATATATCTGTATGTGGGAATATATGCTGAAAGATTGGATGAGGCCAACCTTAAATTAAAGGAAGGCATCCTGAAGTTGTTCAAAGAAAAATATCCTCAGATACTCGAAATACATGCTTTCTTCCTGGATGAAAAAAACGGGAAGGTGCAATTTGACGCCGTGCTCGACTTTTCTGTAAAAGATCGCAGCGCCTTTCATCAGAAAATATTGGTGGCTCTGAAGAAAGCCTGGCCTCAATACGATTTTTCAGTAAATATCGATATTGACCTCAGCGATTAGCGTTTTGAGCGGCGGCGTGAGTTTTTGCGATTCTTTGATGCAAAGAAGCCTGCAAGCAATGCCACTATGGCAATTCCTAACAGCACAAATGTGAAGGTGCTGGCATTGTCGCCTTTCACACGTGTCCACATGGCTAAAAGGTCTTCGGTGCGATCTCCGGTGTCGTGCAGCACTCCGCAACGGGAGATGATTCTTGCAGCAGGATATTGCACGGGATTTACGCAGGCGGCCACAGCTGAAGGACCGAAGAAGTAAGAAACATCCTGGGCTTCCCAAAGGGTGCTGTCGCTCTGGGCGGCTAAAATTTCGTGGCCTCCTATTGCAGAAACATAGCCTATGGCTTCCATATTGCGAAGCGCATTTTCCGGCATGCACATAAAGTTTATGAAATAGCTTGCGGCTTTGGTATTCACGGCGTATTTGGGGATTACCCAGGCATCATACCAAACGACGGAGCCTTCCTCCGGTACAGAAAAATCGAGCTTCACTCCAACCTTTTCCGCCTCATCTATAGCCCACTGCGCATCTCCGCTCCAGGAAAAATTTATCCATCCTTTCTCCTTCGTCATCATCTCCTTTCCGAAATCAGCCTCCCAGCCTTGCACGCCCTCCTTCATAGAATTAAGCCAATCTTCCACTAATTGTATGCTTTCGGGAGAGGTATCGCGCGACACCTCATCGCGGCTTACAAGCCCCGCATCGATTTCATCTTTTTTAAGCCCTATCAATAGGGAAGTGTAAACATCGCGGAAGGCATCCTTCACATAGATTTTTCCGGCATAATCGGGATTGCGGAGCACTTCCCAAGTCTTTACCTCTTCTGCGGATATATATGCAGTATTATACAGCAGCCCCACCGTTCCCCACATATAGGCTACAGCATAGTCAGCCACATTGCGGTTGCCGCTATCGGTGTTCGCCATCATTTGGTGCATGAAAGGGGATACATTCACTGTATAGTCCGGAGTAGAGCCGAAGTCCCGGGAAATAGGCAGAAGGAGATCTTCGCGCAGCATTTTTTCTATAATGTAGTCGCTCGGACAAACAAGGTCGTAGTCTTCCCGGCCAAGAGAAATTTTGCTGAACATAACCTCGTTGATATCAAAGAGTTGGTACACAATTTCAACCTCTTCTCCGGTCTGTTGTTTATACCAGTCTTTGAATTCTTTCAGCAGACTTTCATCGATGTAATCGGCCCAGTTGTAGATTTTAAGGGTGTGGGCGCGGTCAGCGGCCATAGCGCTGAAAGCCATCAGCAAAGCAATGGCAAGAGCGATTAATTTTTTCATATTCTTATTCGTTTGGTTTTGCTGTTTCGCATTGAGCGTATATTGATAATAAGCAGTAATGCAAGTACGACAAGGAAAATTATGGTCATAAGGGGCCGCAGTTCGGGCGTGAGACCGCCTTTCCTCGCATCGGCATAGATATAGGTGGATAAATTATCGAGTCCGTAGTTTCCCTTTGTAAAGAGGGTTACTGCAAAGTCGTCTATGGAAAGAGTGAAAGCCAGAATAAAACCGCTTACCACTCCGGGTCGGATTTGCGGGAGGATGACCTTCCGCAAGGCCTGTCCGGGTGTGGCTCCGAGGTCGAGAGCAGCCTCATAGGTATTCGGATTCATCTGCCTGAGCTTGGGCATTACGCTCAATACCACATAGGGGGTGCAGAAACTAACATGCGCCAGCACAACGGTGGCATAGCCCTGAGTGATGCCAAGCGCCACAAACAGAATGAACAGCGAAACGCCGGTGATTATGTCGGGGTTGAGCATGGGCACATCATTGAGCAGGGTGATCGCCTTTCGGGCGCGTCCGCGCATATTGAAGATGCCTATGGCGGCAAGGGAGCCGAGGGCCGTCGAAATGGCAGCCGCCAAAACACCTATGCTCAGGGTGTTGATTATAGCTTTTCCGAGCGAAGATGAGACACCGCCGGAAAAGAGATTGGTATAGAGTTTTACCGAAAATCCTGTCCAGTTGCCCAATACCTTAGCTTCTGTAAAAGAGAAGATTGCAATGATGAGGATGGGCGCATAGAGGATAATGAGCAGAAGCCAAATATATGCCTGAGCAAGAAATTTCTTCATTACAACAGCCCTCCTTTTTCATCTGCGTGCTTATCATCCCTATCCGCAAAAGCAGAAGTTATTCCTATGATCAGCAGCATTATAAGAGCAAGCGCCGAGCCGTAATGCCACAGACCGTTATTGATGTTCTCCTGAATGGTTGTACCGAACAATTTAACTTTGTTGAGTGTAAGCAGCTCCGCTACAGCAAAAGTGGAAATCGTTGGCATGAACACCATCAGCACTCCGCTCCACACGCCGGGCATGGAAAGCGGCAGGGTAACCTTGGTAAATACTTTCAACGGTGTGGCACCCAAATCCTGCGCCGCTTCTGCGTAAGAAGGGTCCATCTTGTGTAAAGTGGTGTAAACCGGATAAATTATGAACGGCAGAAAGTTATATACCATACCGAAAATCAGCGCTCCTTCGCCGAGAGGCATTCGCAGAAAGTCGAAAAGCGCCACGGTTGCAAGAGTGCGCACCAACATATTTATCCACATCGGGAGGATAAAGAGGATGAGCGTAACAGCAGAACGATTGAGCGAGGAGTTAGCAAGTATCCAGGCAGCGGGATAGCCCAAAATAAGACAGAGCACCGTTGTGATGAGGGCTATCTGAATGGAATAGATGAAAGTATGAAGGTCTTCCGGCGTTTTGAAGAACTTGATGAAGTTTTGAAGAGTGAAACTCCCGCTTCGGTCCTGGAAAGCATAAACAGCAATCATTATGAGCGGCAGCGCAACCGCCGCTATCAAAAATATCCCATAGGGGATGGCCCAAGCGCTACGCCTAATCGTCATCCTTATAATCCTTTATAGGGGTGATTTTAATGTTTCTTGGAGCAATCTTAACTCCAAGTTGGTCGCCTTTATCCCAAATGTCGTTGGTGTCCACATAAATATATTCATCGTTTTTAGTGCGAACGGTAATATGATAGCGGTCGCCTTTGTAAAGCATGAAATAAATCTCTCCCTCCACTGTGCCGTCTACGGGATTATCCTGGAGGTTGACCTTATTGAAGGCAACTTGTACTGATATTTTGGTGCCGACAGGTATTTGCGTTTCGGGAATCTCCCATTCCGCATCTAAAAAGCGTACTGATGTAGGTGAGAGCAACTCTCCTTCAAAATTATTGCAGACACGGTCTTTCTTCATTACCTGAATATCTCCGGCATGAATGTGCATACCGACGACAGTTCCCGGTTCGAATGCATTATAGTCTTGAATCTCAAGCTCATAGCCTTCATCAGTTTGCACCAGCATATTATAGTGGATGCCTTTGAAGATGCAGGAGGTAACGGTGCCGGTGAATTGTTCGCCGGTGGTATCTTTTTTAATATAGATATCCTCGGGCCTTATTACCACATCGACCGGAACATTTTCGCCGAAGCCTATGTCGACGCAGTCGAATTCGTGTCCTATGAAGGCCACACGCTTGTCGCGTATCATGGTGCCGTTGAGAATGTTGCTGTCGCCTATAAAATCGGCCACAAAGGAATTTACCGGCTCGTTATAAATGTCGCGGGGCGAACCTATTTGCTGGATTTTTCCATCGCGCATCACCACCACAGTATCGGAGAGGGTAAGGGCTTCCTCCTGGTCATGCGTCACATATATGAAGGTTATGCCCAACTTCTGGTGCATTTCCTTGATTTCCAGCTGCATGTCTTCGCGCATCTTTCTATCCAATGCGGCAAGAGGCTCATCCAATAACAATACTTTAGGCTCACCCACCAAGGCCCTTGCGATTGCCACCCTCTGCTGCTGTCCCCCCGAAAGGCTCTCTACATCGCGGTCTTCATAGTCGGTCATGGCAACCATCTTAAGCACGCGGCGCACTCTTTTATCTATTTCGGCTTCGGGAATTTTCTTTAGTTTGAGCCCGAATGCAATATTGTCGTAAACATCGAGATGGGGGAAGAGGGCATAGCGCTGGAAAACCGTATTGAACGGGCGCTGGTGAGGTGGAACTCCTGCTATGTCTTTACCTTCCAACAATATACGGCCTTCATCTGCACGTATGAAGCCGGCAATAAGGCGCAAGGTGGTGGTTTTGCCGCAACCGGAAGGACCTAAAAGGGTTACGAATTCCCCCCTTTTGATGTCGAGACCAACATGGTCCAGTACCTTTTTTCCGTCATAGATTTTACTGAGGTTTTCAAGACGGATGATGCTTTCGTATTGCTCTGCCATTATCTTCCGATATGGAGGTTCATCTTGTATTGTACGCCTATAGCGGCATATATGCTGTTCTCTTGCATTTGGTTGGCAGCAAAAGTGCAATGTATGCGAAGCCTTTCGACAGGGAGCCAATGCACGGCGAGTCCGCCCATGTATTTTCCCTGCAGACTGCCATTAAGTTCATAGTCGCAGAATTCAGTCCCTCCAATGGCTTTCAGCTCCCATTTGTCGCTTGGACACCAAAGAGCCGAAAGATAAGCTGAGTGGCCTTTTGTGAACAGATTTTCAGGATCGCAAACCGTATTCCAATAATCTAAAATAATGCTGAAATTGTCGCTGACATCCACCGCTTGACCGAGCGAGAGCAAGGGATAATAGCCGTCCCCCGTACCTATGTATGAGAATGTCCAATTATTGCGCAGGGGACCATATTCTCCGCGCCAATTAAAAGCTAAAGAATAGCAGCCCTTGGTTAATGGAAGTTCAGCATAGGGCGTAGTGCCGACTTGAAGTCCTAAAGTGGTATTTTCAGAATTGCTTGTATAATACGTATCTACCGCCCACTGATAAGGTTGAAAGTTATTCCAAATGGAAGAAACAAGAGTTGGATGTATATCCCAATCGTAATCATCGCCCTCCATGCCGCACCCGAAAAGCGTATTTTTACCTACAATAACGCTGAAATTATCCTTCTCCCAGCCCATATAAGCCCAATCGAGCCATGTGAAATTATCGGAACGGCCTGTATAATTGTAAAGGTCGGAAAAAGCATCCAGGTTGAACTTTCCTTCATCAAGCTCGAAGCTGGCCCAATGGAAGGACATGCTGAAAATCAGACTTTTGGACATACGTCCTTCAAAGAGACTGTAAAAAGATGAATTGCCTAAATTGAAATCAAGATTTCCACCACCCATGGGTATACCGAAGACCCCATCAAAAGTGGGAATAACACTTAATTCGGCCGAGGGGCCTACATTTTCAGACTCCTGCGAGTACAACGGGCAAGAGTACAGCCATACCAAAGCTATACATAAAGTCAGGTATTTCTTCATTTGCCACCACTAAATAAGTATTTGTACAAATAATATAAAGTATTACAAGTTGCAAATGTAATAAAAAATCTTATTTGGTAAAAAATCTTACTATATTTGTAAGCATGATACAAGTGTATTGCAAGAATACGGGAACATTCAAGAGTTTCAGGGAAGGAACAACCCTGCTCGATATGCTCCCGTCTTTTGATTTTCCAAAGCCGTATCCCATTGTGTCGGCCAAGGTCAACAATGTTTCTCAAGGCCTTAAATTCCGCGTATACAATAATCGTGATGTGGAATTTTCTGACAACAGAAGCCCCAATGGAATGCGCGTATACAACCGCTCGCTGTTTTTTCTGCTTTGCAAAGCCGCGAGTGATGTGTTCAAAGGCTGCCGCATATATGTGGAGCATCCTATCTCGCGAGGCTATTATTGCGAATTGCACAAGGCTGATGGGAAGAAGACCACTGAAGAAGATGTGCAGAAAATCAAGAAGCGCATGGCCTATATGGTTGAGAAAAAAATGAATTTCCGCCGCTTCGAGGTTCAGACAGAGGAGGCTATAAGCATCTTCCGCGAAAAAGGCTATGAAGACAAGGTGAGACTTTTGGAAACCATAGGCCAGGTATATATCGATTATTACACTCTCGGAGGCACCGCCGATTATTATTATGGCAGGCTCGTGCCCAATACATCCTATCTTAAAACATGGGATTTGCAGCTTTTTTACGACGGCATGCTGCTGCGGGGTCCGGATAGAAATTTTCCCGACAAAGTAGCTCCCTTTTTAGATCAACCGAAGACCTTCCAAATGTTCAAGGAAAACCTTGAATGGAATGAGATTATGGGCTTGCGTACTGTAGGAGATTTGAATTACGCTTGTCAGCAAGGGCAGGGAAGCGAGCTCATTCAGGTGGCTGAAGCTTTGCAGGAAAAGAAGATAGTGCAGATAGCGGAAGAAATAAACAAGCGCTTCCATGGTCCCGACAAAGTGCGCTTGGTGCTTATTTCCGGTCCATCTTCTTCCGGAAAAACAACTGTATCCCAACGCCTTGCTGTCCAACTTAAGGCCTGCGGTATCAGACCCCTCTCTTTCAGTACTGACGATTATTTTGTAAACCGTGTAGATACTCCCGTTCTTCCCGACGGCAGCTACGACTTTGACAACTTTGAAACCGTTGACCATGAGGCTCTGCAGAAAGACCTTGTGAAAATTCTCAATGGCGAGGAGGTATTGGTGCCGGAATACAATTTTGTAACAGGTATACGCGAATACAAGGGACGCAAATTCAAGATGGGGCCGAACAACCTGGTGGTTTTGGAAGGCATTCATGCTCTTAATCCCAAACTTACTGACCAAATCGCACGGAATAAGAAATACTGCATCTATATAAGCACCCTGACAGGAATAGCACTTGATAATCATAACTGTATCCCTACCAGCGATAACCGTTTGCTCAGGCGGATTGTGCGCGACTGCTATAAAGGGGCTTTCAGCGCCCGCGAAACCATAGCTCAATGGCCTTTGGTGCGCCAAGCTGAAGAAGATTGGATATATCCTTACCAGGAAAATGCAGATGCTATGTTCAACAGCGCCTATTTAGTAGAATTTGCTGTGCTCCGCAATCACGCCGAGCCATTGCTCGAAAGTGTGCCGAAGAACAGCCCGGAATACAGCGAGGCCCATAGGCTGCGTAAATTCATACGCTACTTCACCCCCGTTCCGGATAACGAAATCCCCGCTACCAGCCTGCTTAGGGAGTTCGTAGGCGGTTCAGCATTCAAATACCCGAGATAGAAATCCGCCCAAAAATGATATAAGGAAAAATATTTTTATATTATTGTATTGAATTTTAAAAAAACACTACATTTGTAGAGTAGAATAAACCTAACACAAGTCAGATATGAAAAAGAATTTTTACTACTTTATCGCTCTTGCCGCAGCATTATTCTTTGCTGTTAATGCTATGGGGCAGAGCTCTGATGTTGCGATTGCCGCTGCCGAGGAACGCATAGACCTTGCACGACAGAAGTTCGAAACTCAAGTTCGCGAAAGCGAGCGCCAGATTGCCGCCAGCAGGGCTAACATTGCGGCCTACAAGCTTCAGGTGGAAAAAGAAAAGATTGCTCAAACCAATATTAAAAATGTGATTAAAAATAAGCAGTCAACCATAAAGCTCAAGAAAAGCGCCTATAAGCTGGAAAAGAAAAATTTTGCCGCAGACGGAGGACTTTCTGCTGCAGATAAACTACAACTAAAAACCCGCCAGAACGAATGGAAGGCTATTCAAAGTGAAATAAAAGCTCACAAAGACGAAATCAAGACAGTTCAAAGCAAAATTAAGACTCTGAACGAAAACATTAAAACAGAAAACAACAAGATTTCTGCTTATAGAGCTGCAACCAAGGCTGCTAAACAAGAGGTAAAACTTGCGCAGGAAGCTCTTAAAACCGCTCGAAAACAGCAGGAGGCAGAAAAAAAGTCCGCCGCCGCCTTGAAAATAGCTGAACAAAGTGCAGCAGCAGTGGCAGCAGCCACTCAGGTTACTTCCACTGAAACCCCTGACACTGTTACGCCTGTTATAGTTCCAGCCGAGCCTGAGCCCGTAGCAGAGAGCGAGTCTTCAGATACAACCATAGTTACTGTTGCTCCTGAAGAGACTGTTATTGTAGTTCCGGCACCTGCAACGCCCGACTCTCTTAATGTTCCCGAGCCGGCAAATTAACTGCAATAAAAGTTTCTGCTTAGCAGAGCTGATATACAAGGGATGACTTCGATGTTATCCCTTTTTTTAGTAATTTTGCATCATGATTACGTTAGGATACAACAACAGCGGAGCATGCATTGTGCGTGCTCTTGTAGCGATAGGCCTTGGTGCCATGATGATAAGCTTGAATAATTTTACAAGCGCTTTGGTTAATATTATAGCAACGGTTCTTGCGGTGCTCGGCATAATATCGCTCGTTTACGGCATACTGAATAAAGACGGACAATATCGCTGGTTTTCTCAAATCGGATCTATAATAGTGCTGGCAATAGCCGTACTTATGTTCTTGTGGCCGGAGGCCATGGCAAAAGCATTGGTGTTTTTAGTATGCATTGGAATAGCTCTGGCTGCTTTGCTTGAAATTGTAATGTTTGGAAGTGTGCTTCGTTTCGGTGGCTTCGGACGACTCGGATTCATAGTTTCATTGGTGCTTTTTGTAGGCGGTGTTGCGCTTTTGTTTTCCGATGCAGGTATGCGTATTACCAGAATTATAGCAGGTGTCCTGGCTGTCCTTTACGGAGTAAATGTATTAATAAACCTCCCCAGAATGAGGAGGTTCATAATAGATTCGCAGCCTTCGCCGCCGTCTGCCGATATAGAAGAACAATAGCTCTACTTAGTAGCATTCCAAACCTTTTCGGCGTGGGCAAAATCCTCTGCCGAGATAAACTCGCTGGTTGGAAGGTTGCTGCGGAAAAGTATACGGTATTCAGTGCTGTATCTTTCCTCTCCGGCCATATAATTGTAGTTTACAGGGTCGTTATAATCGGCGGGCGCACTGTATGATATCCACTTTATCTTCAGGAATTTACCCGCAAGGCGGGGAGCCTTGTTTTTGGCATATTTCTCTCCTGAGGCATTGGCATAGGGGAATTTGTCGTTAAGACTCTTGAGCAATTCGCGCCAATAGCTTACCGAGCGCATATGCTTTGAAGGATCGAAACTTTTTGTACTCAAATAGTAGTCGGGACCATCATAGCCCGGTTCATCCGGGCGAAGCCTGAGATATGAGCCTTTCTCAGCCGGAATTATTTCTTCCACCCTGATATTGCTGCCGAGAATACTAGTATAGGTGCTGACAGACTTATATGGCTTATATCTGGAGCCTTCTTTATAAAAGAGATAGGGACCTACGCTCTTGAGAAGGTTCTTCTGGTGATAAAAGCGTACCACCTTGCCGAGCGTTTCGTCTAACGAGGAGAAGTAGTCAGGGCCTTTTTGTGCATTAAGCCCGAGCGAAAGGAAAAGCAAAGAAAAGAGGGTGAGGAATTTCTTCATGATGTTAGAATATATAGTTAAGACCAACGTTCATGCCCCAGGTGCCATCGTTGCGAGGCAGCCAATGACGGTCGGCAATGGTCGGGTTGGCAATGGAGTTGAAAAGAACCTTTGCAAACTCGAAGCTGATATTTACATTTTGATTCATAATCACATGGATGCCGAAACCGGTGCTTAAATGGAAGTTCTTTTCCATATCGGCATCATAGATGCTCAATTGGGTG
>JAAZIW010000235.1 GCA_012800665.1 Rikenellaceae bacterium | reverse complement strand
GTGGAAACTTCCGGCCTTTTACGCACTGTGCCCTCCCGCAGTATAGAGATAATGAACTTTCGTAATGCCGGAGATGCCTTGGCTCTGCTTTTGGACAGCAACCATGTTTTCCGCAGACTCGATTTAGGGCGTTTAGCCGACCGCGAAATGGTGCTTTCCTACGATTACAGCTCCTCTTTGGTGCCCCTGCTTGCAATAGATGCAGGCCATGCAAAAAGGGATACCTCCAAAGCCGTAAAATATCTATTAGCACAGGCGAAAGACCTTAATCTTCAAACGGCTTATGTGGTGGACAGCGCAGAAAAGAGAGCTGCTGTTCTAATCAGCCCCTCAAGCGTCTCGATTGCCGAAGCCCTCATCCATATAGATGCAGGCGCCTCCATTTTAGATGCCCCCGACTTTGATGCCGCCGCCGATCTCGCCCTTGGCTCCAAGGGCAGCATTATATTGCGCAATTCCGCAGCAAACCGCTGGGTGCCAAGTAAATTTATGCAGGATGCCGTGCCGCACCGCAGCCTCGTGAAATTCATTTCAGGTCTTTGCGACTGGATTATTATAAATTTTTCGGACACCAATACCCGAAACTTGCAAATATCCACAGTAGGGGATAGTGACAACAAGTATCTGTCTATATTCAGCAAACTCGAAGGGGGCAAAAGTTCCCTGAAATCAATTTTGCCGGACAGCACTTCCTTTTTTATAGACCTTCCGCTCAAGGATGCAGAGGCTTTTTATGATGCTCGTTGCAACTGGCTGGATGCCAATTCAGAGCTCCGTCGCCACAAAAAGACTTGCTCCGACTTCAAAAAAGCATCAGGCAGCTCTCCCGAGGAATGGCTCAAACGAATGCGTCCTCAAGAAGTGGCCTTCATCAAATGGGACGGACGCTCCGTAATTGCTGTGCGTTGCAAAAAATCTCCCGCATTGCGTGGAATCTCACCTAATCCTATAGAAGGTATTCCCGGAATCCTTTTCGGCGAGGCCTTCTCTCTGCCCGATGAAAGCATCTGCTCCAACCTTGGCAAATGGCTTATTATCGGCAGTTTAAACGATGTTACCGCCTTCTGCGCCAAAGAAAAAGGGACTCCTCCCAAAGGACTTGCAGTTCGCGGTCTTAAATTTGCAGTATATCATTCAGGAGCCTTGCTTCAAAGTGGTAAGCAAGGTACTAAACTAAACGTGTATTTATGAAAAACCAACCAAAATTCAAGTCGGTCAATAAACTCTTTGAAAAAAGTTTCAGAGAAAACTGGGACCGCCCCGCTCTCTCCAACTATGAGGGCGACACTTTCACCTATGGTGAATTGGCCACTAAAATAGAACTTCTGCACATGGGTTTCGAAATGTGCGGTCTCAAAAAGGGGGATAAAATCGCCATCTGCGGCCGCAATCAAGCCAACTGGGCTGTCAGCTTTTTGGCTGCCACCACCTATGGAGCAGTGCCGGTGCCGATTCTGCACGAATTCAAAGCCGGAAACATTCACTATTTGGTGAATCATTCCGAAGCAAAAGCCCTATTTGTGGATGATGTTGTTTGGGAACATCTTTCTGAGGACGAAATGCCCGGTCTGCTTGTAATTATAGGCTTAGGCGACCTTAAATATATCTACTCCCAAACTCCCGAGATGACCCGCATACGCGACGGCATCTTCCG
>JAAZIW010000234.1 GCA_012800665.1 Rikenellaceae bacterium | reverse complement strand
TTCTTTAACGAGGACGAGTATTAGCCGCATAATCGCTTAACATGCGCGGCCCGGCTTTCGAGTCGGGCCGTATTGTTTTAATATGTTGCTGCGACAAGTTAAATCATCAAGCGATATATCCATGCTTAACAAGGTCCTCTTTTGATTTGATTGGAAAGGTGTAGCCGTCACGAAGTAAGAACAAATCATCAGACAACTCAAGAATGGCATCATATAAGTGGTCGGAAACGATGATTCCTTTGTGTTTCTTTTCTTCTTGAATAAGCGCCCGCATGCTCTCCACATACTTGGGCGCTATGTTTAAGAATGGCTCATCCAAAATGCAGAAATCAGCTTTCGATTTGAGGACAAGGTACATTTCCGCGATTCGCGCTTCGCAGTACGGTCAACTTGCCGAACTCGAGATGCACGCTATCAACCAGCATGGTATTTATATTATCCGATAGCATTCCCTATACTGATTGAGATTGAGATTGATAATAGAATAACGAAGAATATAAACTCGACGACTATCGGAATAACATAATACTCAATCCTGCTGATGCCAAGATTGAGATAGAAATAGATGGTATGTTTATTCTGAAACGTCTTGAAGAGGTAGAGGACGACCGGAATTGACAACAACTTCAATATTATGCAAATAGGTGCTGTCGTAGGATATACGAAACACAACACGGCCGCGGCAAGAGAATAGATTGCTAAAGTTATATATACGCCTTTAGCATATCTTGTTGATAGTTTTATTTTCTGTAGCAGAGTCATCTATCATCTTGTAATCGGTGATAAAGGTACAAATTTTAGAATAATTCGGAAAAATGTATAGATTTGTACTTGAAGTCGGCCTTGAAATTTGTTAGAATAAACTAATATTAGCATCGCGTTAAAAACTAATGGAATAAAGAATAGGAAAACTAACACTTAAGAAAAATACTGAAAATTTATTGTCTATACGCAATGAAATTAAAATATTTTCAGCTTTGTTGTGTATATACAATAAGAAAATACGGTCATGCAAAAAAAGTGAATACTGCGATGCGGCAGGCTGAAGTTCCTTATTTCCCATGATATTCTATTAGTCCATCAATGGGCTCCGCGATAAATCCGGCGACTTTGATGCCGGATTTTTCGCACATGGGCTCGAATATCCCGCGGTTGGCATATCCGAATCCTCCGACGATTCCGACCGGATAGGTGTCGGTGTCGTATTGTTTGAGGGACCTGTCGATGAATGCCTGAAAGTTTGCATCGACCATAGTCTTGATGTACGGATTGTCATAGTGCGAAAGGATGAAAGGCGCAAGGCTGCCGAGATACCCCGCCGGAGCAGGGCTGCGGTAAACATTCTGCACTATCCCTGCATACGAGGCATCGAATTTTGAGGCAAAATCTTCAGCGACATCCTTAGGAATAAGATTCTTTATAAAATCTCTAAGGAACAGCCTTCCCAAAGCAGCTCCGCTGCCATCATCTCCGAGGATGAATCCCCCTGACATCACCTTCTGGCTCACCTCTATTCCATCGAAGAAGCAGGTGTTGGAGCCCGTCCCCATTATTGCAACTATGCCTTTGCTATGGCCGAGAACGCTTCGTGCCGCACCCATAAGGTCGTTCTGAATATCAATGTCGTCAAATTTTGCAACAGAAAGCACGATGCTGCGGAGTTCTTCATATATAGTTTCGGTTACGACTCCTGCTGTGTACATATAGAAAGAATCGCCGTCGGATGCGCCTGTCTCCTTAAGCCCGGCCGCGAGAATCTTGCGTATGCTCTCCATTTTACCGGAAGACACATTCATGCCGTCTAAAATCTTACGGGCAACCTGCTTCCCATTACTATCTATTACGCGCCAGTCGCTTTTGGTGGCGCCGCTCTCAACTATTATCGTTTTCATGAGCCAGTTTTTCAACATCTTTATTATAAAACTTAAATCTTGCCGGTATAATTAGAAGCCTTGTTCCACATACTGTCAATCTAATTTGCTGCTATTTCTCTCATATGCTGCCACTGCCTTGCGGACTTGTCCGTATTTCAAAAGCAAGGCCTTGGCTCTGTCGTAATCGGTGATGCCGGTCTTCTCCATTATCATCCTCGTACCACGGTCCACAAGTTTCTTGTTGGTAAGCTGCATATCAACCATCTTGTTGCCCTGAACGTGTCCGGTAAGAATCATTACCGCCGTCGAAATCATATTCAGGACCAATTTGGTAGCGGTGCCTGACTTCATCCTTGTGCTGCCAGTGACAAACTCGGGCCCTACAATAACCTCTATGGGGATTTCGCAGGCTTGTGAGAGCTCAGAGCCCTCGTTGCAGCAAATACAGCCGGTAAGCAATCCAAGCTCGCGGGCCTTCTTTATTGCTCCTATCACATAAGGGGCGGTACCGGAGGTGGAGATGCCGACAAGGGTGTCGGCGGAAGTGGGGTTGTAAGCCATAAGATCACTGATGCCCGATTCCGCATTATCCTCGGCTCCCTCTACTGCGGTTCTGAATGCTTTGTCGCCTCCGGCTATTATGCCTATGAATTTGCCGGAAACGCCGTATGTGGGAGGAATCTCAGATGCATCCACCACACCTAACCTTCCGGATGTTCCGGCACCGATATAAAATATGCGCCCGCCACGCTTTACTATTTCCTCAACGAGCCGCTCTATAGAGGGAATCGCTCTATTTACAGCAGCCGGAACGGAATGGTCTTCATTGTTGATACCCTCAAGTATTTCCCTCGGGCTCATCTGCTCGAGATGAGAGTAATGCGAATCCTGTTCAGTCGTTTTCATATTTGGAAAAATTACTTCCCGAACAGTTCGTTCAAGAGTCGGGCGAGACGATACCCTGCATACTGAAGGTCTGTCTCAACTATACTGCGGGAGAGTTCCATCGTATCCGGCTTAAGTTCGGTGGCTCCTGACTCATTTATATCCCAGATGCCGCGGTTTCGCGCCGCAATATCATGACACCACTCATACAGTGCGGCAGAATAGTCGCGATGTCCCCGCACGCTTATATAATCTCCTGCAGCCACTTTTTTCCTTTCCCTTTTTGAAAGGACATCAAGTTTCGCGGCAATCTCTTCCGCTGTCATTTCCGGAAAGAGAAAATTCGGAGACGCATCATAGAAATAATGGAAACTGCCGGTCAAATCACTGCCCATTGTGCATTTTTTGGCAGCTATCTTGCCTGGAAATTTGTTGTGAACCGGACAATGCATATCACCTACAAAGTGAATCAACTGGCGGATATGGAAGATAACAACAGAATCCGGCTGCGATTTATAATCTGAAAGTATATAGCATGCCGCACGCAGAGACTGCACGGCATCGCCATGCCTCAACGTCCTGGCTGTTCCGGGGTCATAGGTATCGTTGTCGTCCACAGCAAACTCGTGCCAATAATGAGTGAACGAAATTTCCTTATCCCTGCGATGTATATCCATCCAGACGGCATCCAACTTGAGGTCGTAAGGCATATAATGAGCGATATTAGCCTTCGCCTTGTCAGTCAGGTGCCGTTGTGCGATTTCAACTATTACCTCGTGCCCCAACTCGCCCCATGCAAAGACCGAATGCTGCGCCATAATGGCGGCAAATACAATGATGACAATTTTTTTCATTGAGCTGTATTATTATGATTCGTGTTTGTTTAGCAAATATATCATATCGTTGTAATAAATCCAATTTTATTTTTTCGTTATAATATTAACTCTTGCAAGCCAATAAATTGCTGATTATATTTACAAAACAAACTAATAACAAAGAAACGGAATAAACCTATGACGACAATTCAAGAAAAACAGTACTCTACAAAATACGGAACAATCCACTATTGGGTTAATGCCTTTAAGAAAGGCAGGGCCACGCTTGTGATGCTTCCGGGTCTGACGGCCGACCATAGGCTGTTTGACAAGCAGGTAGAGGCTTTTGAGTCGAAGTACAATCTTTTGGTTTGGGACGCTCCCGGGCATAATGCATCAAGACCTTTTGAACTCCGATTCAATCTTGAAGATAAAGCGCGCTGGCTCCACGACATCCTAACTGCCGAGGGCATTGAAAAACCTGTTCTGATAGGACAGTCGATGGGAGGTTATGTTTCTCAGATGTATATTCATCTATACCCGGGAGAGGTGACCGGATTCATTTCCATAGGCTCAGCGCCGCTGCAAAGAGAATACTACACAGGCATTGAACTGTGGCTCCTGAAACATATGTATCCTGTCTATCGGATGTACCCCTGGAAGGCGTTGGTGCGGGATGGCTCCAGGGGCTGCGCAACAAGCGATTATGGACGCAATCTTATGCGAGAGATGATGCAGACCTATGAGGGCGCATTCGAAGAATATTGCCGGCTCACGAGTCACGGATTCAAGATGCTTGCAGAGGCGGTAGAACAAAACCTGGCCTATGAAATTGACTGCCCCGCCCTATTGATTTGCGGAGAACGCGATATGGCCGGTTCCGCAAAGTCCTATAACAAGAGGTGGGCATCCAAAACCGGATTCCAATTGGAATGGATTCCGGGCGCCGGACATAATACCAATACAGACAAACCGGAGCTTGTCAATGCGCTTATCGAAAAATTTGTACAAGGAGGCGGAAAAGATTAATGCCCCTATTTCTACAAGTTACTTAAGAGTGATGGTCAGCCATTCGCCGGGATAGTCGGAATTCTCGCCTTCGGTTTCCTCGAACCTAATGCCGGATTTTACAGCAACACCATTTTTGTGATAATGAATTTGATGCACTGCTATCTTCTCGCCTTTTGCGGGGGCACCGCCGATTAAGGACCATGGTAACTTTACAAGGGCGCTGTACCCAATATCTTCGTCAGAATCATCATTGATTGTGCAGACGAGTTCAGTATCAGCCTTACCATATTCCCAGACAAGCATCTGCCAGCTGGAACGCACCTCTTTATACACGGTGTAATCTCCTTTGGCATTTACAACCACCTTGAAAGTGCCCTTTCCGGGGCGGCTCAGCAGTATGCCTCCGGCATCGGAATTCTGCGGTGCGAATGCAGCGATGTTCTTATCGAAGAGGTAGGAGCCGAAGTAAAAGTACTTGGAGTCATAGCCGAAATCGGCATAAACTTTAGATAATGCAACCTTCCCAAGCATCCAAAGACCTTCGGGATTAAAAGATGATACCTTCTGCATCTTCAAGGCCCCCTTCTTAATCTCGCGGTTTCGATTGAGAGTGTTGATGGATCAAACATTGATGGAGTCATCATTAACAATATCACTATGGAAGATGTGCGTTGTCCTATCTTCATCCGTCTGGCCAACAGGGGCGCAGGCAAGCAAAAAACAAACAATCCCACCCCGGGTTCTATACGCAATGTGGTCATATCAAATGTTACAGTTCGTAACGCTTGGTATGCCTCATCAATTACGGCAATCCCTGGAAGTTATGTGGAGAATGTCATATTGTCCGATATCATCGTCAATATGAAGGGAGTGGCCGATGAAAAGCTTGCCGAGAAGGTCCCGGCTGAAATGATTGACAGTTATCCCGACGCACATATGTGGAAAGACCTTCCTGCCTCTTCATTCTTTGTACGTCATGTAAAAAATATTGACTTCTCTAATATCAAGTGTAATCTGGATGCAATAGATGCACGTCCCCTATTTATCTTCGATGACGCAAAGGACGTGCGTATCAGTGGTCTGGTGTCTGACTCAAATGTATCCGGAAATGCAGCAGTAAGGCTTAGCAATGTGGAGAACGCCTGGTTCTCAGACATCAATATCAAGGGAACCCCCAAATATCTGTTCGAACTAAGAGGTGCCGGGAATTCGGGAATTCATCTTTCCGATATTGATCCATCAGGAGTATTCTCGGATACTTCCTGCAACGTTGTCCCCCAAACTTCATTCATTATCCATTGAGCCTTTCATAAAATAACCGTATTAATAAATAACAAACAATAGAAATAATGATAAAGAAACGGTTTATACTGGTATCGTTGGCTCTACTTGCAATCTCCGCTTCCTGCAGTCAAGGATTGCCAAATAAAGCTAAACAGATATTGAAAAATATTTATGAGCCTGAGTTCCGTGAAATGAACTATTACATAACGGATTTTGGAGGCGTTGCTGACAGTGTTACCGACTGTAGAACAATAATCAACGAAACGATTACAAAGTGTTCCGACGAAGGGGGTGGTCGCGTGATTCTTCCTGAAGGAACTGTCTTCAGTAAAGGAAGTATTACCCTAAAGAGCAATGTCAATCTCGTGATTCCCAAAGGATGTACTCTTCTCTTTAGTGAAAATCCAATGGATTATCTGCCGGCAGAGCCTACAGTCTGGGAAGGGACAGAACTCTTCAACTATTCCTCTTTGCTTCGCTCATATCATTGTAACAACATTGCCATAACAGGCAAAGGGACAATTAATGGCAATGCTACGAATGGCTTTGCTAAGATGCGTCCACAACATTCCGCTCAACAGGATTCACTCCGCCAAATGGGGATTGACTTGGTACCTGTAAGAGAACGGTATTTTGGTGCACACTCCATCATGCCCCCGAATATGATTGAGCCATATGGTTGTAAGAATGTTCTTATCGAAGATGTGACAATTATAGACAGTCCATACTGGGTAATCCATCCTCTGTACTGCGACAATGTGATTGTCCGCAATGTCACTATTGATTCACATAACAAAAACAACGATGGCTGTGATCCTGAATACACTACAAATGTGCTGATAGAAGGATGTAAGTTCAATACGGGAGATGATGCCATCGCCATAAAGGCCGGTCGCGATCAGGATGCTTGGCGTATAGGGCAGAAAACCGCAAACATTGTCATTAGGAACTGTAACTTCTCGTCTCGCTGCAACGGTCTCTGTATAGGCAGCGAGATGGCCGCAGGTGTTGAGAATATATACATGTACAACATCCATGTGGGCAAATGCTACTCTGCCATATATTTCAAGTCTAATCTGGATCGAGGAGGATTTATCCGCAATGTATGGGTAAACAACATTGTAATAGACACTGTTAGGACAGCATTCATACGCTTTGAAAACAATTATCATGGTGGTCGGGGAGGAAACCACCCTACAAAGTTCTCCGACTTTACTATCAAGAATGTAAAAGGAGGAAAATCTAAAGAATGCGGCTTCTATGCAGTTGGCGTAGAGGGTGTGCCTATCACGAACGTAACCCTTGAGAATATTGAACTTATGGATTGTGCTACTGCTTATACGTTGGTTAATGCAGAGCATATCCGTTTCAAAAACGTTCGTATAAATGGGAAAACTCTTCCAGAAACTCCTCAGACAACTGAAATAACCCGTCTAAATACTAACTAATTACAGTTCGTCCTTTCCCCCTACTCCCCTGCCTCTTTGATTATCTTCTCAACCTTTGCGTAGCCATCAGCCGGAACATTCCAAATCAGGGCGATGATGATTGAGCCGAGCACGCCAAAGCCTATCACATAAATATAAACGCGGTTCCATCCCAAGGCGGAACTTGCCACACTGCCGAACCACATACCGGAAACCAAAGTGCTGAGATAGCCTAAAATACCTAAGATGCCGTTACCGGTACCGGCCGCATACTTGGTGCACTGCATTGAAGCACAGGTGCCGTAGAGAGCCTGAGGACCATAGATAAAGAAGGATGAGAGTATGAGGAATATGATTGTGGAAGCCATTCCGCCGGAGCCCCAGAAGAGGGCAAAGCATATTGTAGTCAAAACCATACAAACTAAACAGGTGCGATGCGCCCTATGACCGAAGAATTTATCGGTTGCCCAGCCGGAAACAAGCATTCCGAGAATGCCTCCCACAAGCTCGCAGCTGCCTATCACCGTACCTGCAACAGCAATTTCAAAGCCCTTGTCCTGCACTAAAAAAGTGCCGCCCCAATCTAAGATAGTACCGCGGATTACGTTCATACAGAAATTAGCTATAGCAAGAATCCAGATGATGGGGTTTTGGAAAACCATTTTCAGCATAATCTTTTTCTGGAGAGCCTTGCTCAGCGGCTTCTCCTTGGAAGAAGCATCTTCATCCATCTTCTCTACAGGAGGAAGACCTACCTCCGCAGGGTCATCCTTGACGCCAAAGAAAATTATCGGCACCCCCATAAGCGCTATTGCCGCAGGCACTATGAAACAGAGATTCCATGCGCTGTAACCATAATGCCTTAGAAGGAAACCGCAAAGCACCACCACCAGACCGGCGCCAATACTATGGGAAGTGTTCCAAATTGCCTGTTTGGTCGGAAGCTCTTTCGGCCTTACCCAATGAGCAAGCAGGCTCATGCAAGGCGGAACGCCCATTCCCTGAACATAACCATTCACTAACCATAGTGACCCTATAAGATAAACAAGCCCCATCGTCGCCTTCCCCTCGGCATCCAAAAGGTGCATCACACCATTCATCTTGGGGCTGAAGGCAATGGCGAAATTGATAAGCGCAGAGAGCAGCAGGCCAAGTGACATGATTTTCCGGCGGCTGAAGCGGTCTGCCAAATAACCGTTGAAAAAACGTGATGCGCCGTAGATGATGCCGTTAAGCGTCATGAAGATACCAAGCTGCACCTTGGTTATGCCCAATTCGGCCTCCATCGCGGGAATGGCCATTGAAAGGTTCTTGCGTACAAAATAGAACAGAGCATAGCCTATCATAAGGCTGATAATTATCCGCCACTGCCAACGATTATGCTTCTTTAAGGTTGCTGCGTCCATAGAAAGGATTGGTTTTTTGATTCAGGTAAAGTAGTTGGATGCAAAAATAGGCAATTTTTATAATAGAAGGGCAAAGAATGGTTCATGTTGACGAACTCGCATAGTTGTAACCTTTTTACAAAAACAGCCGCGAACTATCTGCTACAATATTCATTTCATGGGAGGCTTACATAAAAAACTTTTATACCAATAGAAGAAAGCCTCAGGATTGTTTTTCCGTAATTTATTCAACTTGTTGTAAGATGAATTTTCAATCACCCAATCTTTAATTTCCAACGGGGAAATAAATTTCTCTATTTTTTGAGCATCATCTTTATACAATAGTCTTGTCAAATAAGCAGCTTTTGCAGATGCGGTTACGGCTTCTTCAATAGAAAATCGGTCAACTGTAAAATTAACGAAGTTTCTTAACCCCAATTGGATTTGTTTGAAAGCATCAGTGCTTGTATCTCTTGTAGCTATCAAAAAACATGTGTTCCATGTATCCTCTAACACTTCTTCTGTTGTAATAGACAGGTTACGATACACAATTTCTTCATGTGCTATTTTATCAAAAGTTTCTTTCACTATTTTTATATCAGAAGCTCTATCAAATAAAAAGGCAATATCAAATAATTGTTTGACAATTTCGACCGGACGATTTTTTGCATATAAAATGCCAGTTGTATTAGGTGCAAACGCTGTTAGTTTATCACCTAAAATGGCATCAAAAGTAGGTATCTCAACAATAGTATCTTTTTCTGATGTGATTAACCAATTGTGTTTTATAGGAATTTTTTGAGTTTCAACATAAGGATTCGGCGCATAAAGCACATCAAGTAAAATGGGTTCTTCCCTTCCGTCAACCTTACTTTGATAAAATAATTTGTAATGTCCGATTGGAGCATCAGCCGAATGGATACGTTCATTGTCATCCGTCCAACGAAGAAACTTACCTGCTTCGATTATTTTATTTAGAACACGTTCAATATCAACACTCTTAACTTCTGTAATAATATCAATATCAATTGAGAAACGCTTCGGAACTGGTGTAGTCAAAAGTAAAGCAGTGCCGCCTTTAAACACAAAATCTAAATTCTTCAGCTGCAGTTGTTCCAAAAGAGATAAAGCATAAATTACTTTTTCTATCAATTTTGGGTCAATGCGTTTGCCAATCTTGTTTCGCAAGTCATTAATCCACTCTATGCTGTATGTTTTATCGTCAATCATAACTATTGTATATTATTGGCAAAATCACATCTGTTTTGCCAAACTTATATTTATTAGGCCGCTTAATTCTTCTCTTCTATTTCTCCTTTGAGCGTATCTTAGCATTTTTGGTTTATTCACAGTAAATGTAGTAAGTGCATTGTGAATAATAATCTCCTTTTCACTTTGTTGTGCAGAGTAAAGTTCTGTATCAATCAATATATCAACAAGTAACTTCTCTAATGATGGAACTGTTATGTTGCTTATATCCATTAAAGGCGCTTCTGAAACTAAATTTTTCACTATTAATATATCCTTATCCTTATTTAAATACCTTTCAAATAGTTCTTTGTCAGAATATAAAAATGCTTCAACTTTAGGCTGTGCGTTTAAAAAACAAAAAACACTATCTATTACGTCTTTTTCTACTTCAACATATGTATAATTTTTAAAGGGCTGATGGACCATAAAATCATTTAACCAAGCTGTATCGCCCAAGCAAAAATTGATATAAGGAAATTTATCTTTGATTTTACTGTAAGTCTGTTTAATTAATTTGGATATAAAAGGCTGAAACCGATTTGTGTTCTCTTCCTTATACATTCCTCTTGAAACTGAGTGAAGTGCCCCTTCTTTCTTCAATCTTGATAAATAAATAGTAATAGTATTGTCAGCTAAATCGGGAAATTTTTCCTGAATCTCTCTAACTAACTGTTTCTTGGAAAGTATATTATTTCCTTGAAAGAATGAGCCGATATTTTCTTTTATTTTAAAGTATTGCATATTTGATGCAAAAGTAATAATTTTTATTATAAGTTCGGCAAAATTCAAGTGTTTTTGCCAAACTTATACGATTTAATCGTTCGTATATACTTTTTTATAATAGAATGGCAAAGAATGTTCGTGTAAGCAATCGGTTTGAAAGCCATATAAAAGCAAAATCGGCATATGAGGCTTTTCAAGGCGTACCGTGAAATGTCTCTTGCCGATAGGTTTTGGTGTAATAAGCAAGAGTATTTTCGACATTTTTTCGTAAAGTTGTTTCGACACCTCACCGGTCATTTTGGAGGTCAGTCGCCCATTATTTTTCTTTTTGTTTGTTAGTTGTCTTTTTTGCATCAGATCCACCATTTTCCGATTCGTTGAATATGGTCATTCTGTTTTCCAATCTGTAACTTGTTCCCACCAGTTTTATAACCTCACACCTGTATAGCAGTCTGTCGATTATTGCCGTGGCCAGAACCTCATCATTGAGTGTCTGAACCCATTCCGTCGGAGCCTTGTTGGTCGTTATGATAACAGACGTCTTCTCGTGCAGCGAGTTTATAAGGTTGAAGAACGATGCCGATTCCTCTTTTTTGACAGGGAACAGCATGATATCATCTATGGCAAGCAGATCCGCCTTTAACCACTTGTTGTAAGTGGCAAGCGCAGAAGTTGATATATCCTTTGTCCGCAGACAGGTGATTATGTCTTCCATTGATATCATATAGGCCTTCTTTCCGGCCTTTATGGCATCATAGATAAGTCCTGATGCGATGTAAGTCTTACCGGTACCCGACGGCCCCATAAGGATGATGTTATATGCCTGCTTGAGACGATTAAGATAAGCCTTGTACTCCCTTGTCTTGGTTTCTTCCCGCAGCACGTTTTCAAGGAAGTCCCCATAGGTCGGTTTTCCGTTTTGAGCATCTACGACAAGTTGGTCTATGTTGTTCGGGATGTATGACAGGCGCAGTATTTCTTTATGTTCTCGGTATTCATGCGAAGATGGTTTTATAGTCATCGATATTGGTCTTCCTTGGACCCTGTTGAAGTGATTCCGGAAGCAACTCTGATATGCTGGGTTCGCGAGGACCTTTAGGGATTCTGCCAAAGTTCCTTTCACAGTATGATATCAGGTCCCCCGCATTATAGTCACCCTTGTCGAGGCACACCTCGAAGGACTTTATCAAAGACTCCGGCATGAACGATTCAAGCTCCGAGTTTATTACATTTATATTGGCTCTGTAGTATCTTGGTTTGGTCTCATATAGATTCTTAAGCCATGTGGCAACGAGCACATTGCCATCCAGATATGATAAGATGTAGTTCTCAAGTTCCTTGCGGCTTGGAAGTTTAGGGCGATGCATCGTCTCATCCAGAACGGCCTGCCCGGGTATCTCTGCGAGAGGGTGGCTGCCAAGGCGTTTGCCGGATTCATTGCTGTAGATCTCAACACGACCATCCTTAACGCACACCCATACATAAGTGCCGTCTCCGTTATACGTGCCTGTCGGAACATTGTAGAAGTGACCATGATAGTTGATTGTATTGTCCTTCCTTACAAGATACTCCTTCATGCCGTCCTGTGGATGCGCAGGCTCACCGGTATATGGTACAAGATATGGCGCTTCTTCTTTAAAGGCTTCGTCGGGTATCTGCTTGGTCGTACCGTGAGGCAGGCCGTTGGCTGTTCTTGCAAGCCAGCTGATGAGCATATATCGCAAAAGCTGAGGTGAATGGTGTCCTGCTGAAGTATACGAACTTGCGCCGGCTACGGCTCATAACGGAGACGAAGAAGTAAACCTTAACCCTTCTGGTGTCATCACGACGCATCCAGTATTCGCCAAAGTCCACCTGCATAGATTTGCCGGGAGGAGTCTCGGGAAGTTTTTCGAATGGGCGGACAGTTTCTTCGTACCCTTTCTTGATTCCATATTTCTCCCTGACATGCATGACGAAGTTGAATACAGTCTTGTCGCTAACGGCAGGAAAGTCACTGTGATTCTCTCTCAGATGATCGTGTACCTGTCTGCATGACAGATATGGAGCATGGAAGAGTTCGTTCTTTACCTCTTCTTCGTAGCAGGCAAGCTTGTAATTGAACTCCCTTGCATAGGTTTGGCTTTGCACAAACTCTGCCAGAGGCATCTTGTCATATTTCATGACCGTTTGGCGGTGAAGACCCAGTTCGCGTGCAATTTGCACACAATTGAGGCCTTTTGATTTTAATTGTATATAGCGCTTAACTGGTACCAGTGTTAGCGGTCAAATAGGTACCATGCTATCGCGCAAAATGGTACCGGCTGTAAGGCCAGTAATTTTTGTTTCACAAAGTTATATTATTTTTTTCTTTTTAC
>JAAZIW010000233.1 GCA_012800665.1 Rikenellaceae bacterium | reverse complement strand
CAACCTTGCCGTGCGTTTCGTTTCCGCTGCCAACATAAGCCTCATCCCAAGTGCCTGCCTCGAGTAATTTACCCATCTTTTCCTTGCTAAGGCCCCAAGTGGTAATGCCCCAGGTTTTCCCGCTGAGGAAAATGCGGTTGGTGGCAGCCTTGGTATCCTGGCTGTAAGACAGATAGATGAGAGTGAATATCTCATTGCCGTATTTCAGACCTTCAAGTTCAACCAAGGTGCCGATATACTTATTGGTGGCCTGGGTATCGTTTTTGCCCGGGAGTTGTGCTGCAGTAAGCTTCACCGGCACTACGGGAGTTCCCATTTCTCCCTTCAGAATATGGCTGTCCACTATCAAGGGAAGGTCGATATAGGCCGTTTCGTAGGCCCCGCTCTGGTCTGTAAGGCCAAGTTGAATCATTCCCTGACCGCCATAAGTGCCGGTTTTAAAACCATACATACCGAGAGTAAGGCCGCCCAGCTTCACATATACCCACTGACCCATCTTGTATTCGTTGGAGGAATTGGTGCGGCCTGTCTTGATTTCTATTCCGCCTGTCTCATCCTGAATATAAAGAGAACGGTAAATGTTTCCTGAGGCATCGTTACTGATAACCTGCCCCTTTATCCAACCGGATTCAAGTTTGAGGGGTGTTCCATTGACATATCTGCCGCAAAGGTCTTTGATTGTAGTTCGCGGACCATATCCCGCCATGTCGGCATCGGTGACCAATGGCAACTCCTCCGGTTCGGAATATTTGAAAGTGCCTACAGGCTGCCATTCTTCGCAGGCCGTGAAAAGCGCCGCTGTTGCGACTAATGCTAATAATATCTTTTTCATAAGGCCTTAAAATCTAAAATAAACGTTTAACATATAATTGAAACCTGCATAATAGAAATACCTCGGATCGAAGCGGTAATAGCTGGTCTTGCTCGTAGTGTTTTCTACAATACGATTCTGCTCGTATCCGCCAGTTCTGATATTTGTATTGTTAAGCAGGTTCTTTGCATTGAGGTTGACACCAAATTGATATTTATACCTGATAAACCAGCTCTTGCCTATGCTCAGGTTTACCAAGAAAGCAGGATTGAACCTCTCCTGGCTTGTCATATATTCGATTTCCTGGGGAGATACAATACCATCTGCGCCTGCTGTCGCCCTGTCGGTGCGATATAGCGGGTTCATGTCCAGGTAAGACCTGTCGAAGTATTCCACATCCGCATCTATAAACCAGTAATTCTTGTTCCAGCTCAGGCCGAGACTTGCAGCTGTCTGAGGAGTGGAAGGAACATAATGCTTCTGATAGCGTTCCACTTCAGGCGTAATGTTGCCGTCTGCATCCCGGGCATATATCGGAGTTTGTGTCCAATAGGGTACAAGTTCATTCTTTATAACGACTGCGGCGGAATTATCCATGGTTTGAGTCATTCTCGGGTTGGAAGTATACACATATTCTCCTAAACTGAGCGCACCCTGCAAGGCGAGAGCCTCAATGGGGAGAGGTATCTTGAAGCCCACTTCTATACCCATATGGCGCTGGTCGATTCCTGACATGCTGAAATTAGTAAAGCCATTCTGGAGGTCATCATAAAAGCTCATCAAATCGGTCTGATCGGCAATGTTAGTAAAGTAAGCAGTAGCACGAACATTATAGCCGTTTGCAGAGTATTGATAATTGAGGTCAGTCGAGAATGTTTTTACAGTGGTAAGATTGTCTGCTGTGCTGTTGCGGGTGCGCGGTGAAAGGAAGGCCTGCTTGAAAACCGGTGCATCGTTGTAGAAAGCCACATTTCCATAAACCCTCATGGCTCCGCCAATCACATAATTCACCCCTGCCTTTGCCGCATAGGTAAAGAATTTACAGTGCTCTGAATCGCCCTGGGAATTGTCAGGGAAAAGACCCTTCTTCCAAACACCCTCGCGCCAGAAAGTATTATAGCCCAAACGGGCGGCTAAATTCGCGGAGAGGTTTCCGGAAGCGTACTGACCATTCACCCAGCCTTCATAATTATGCACATGAGCAAAGTAATCGTGACCATATTTGTCGCCCACCTTCAATTTCTGGGGCTCGCCATGCTCGTTATAATAATCAAGGTCGTTCTGCACCATTTCGGGATAAGCGGCAAAGTCACGGTCAGCAAAATTATCGATATTCAAAAAATAATCGCCGCCGAGCAGGTCAGCCAACACATTGAAATATTCAGTGCGGTTGATTCTGACGCTTGCTCCGCCGTTAAGGGTGAAGAAACTATTCAACTTATAGCGGAAGTTACCTGCCAGATTGAAGTCGCGCTGGTCGGTGCGGCGCTCCTGCTGTACATAGTGGGAGCGGCGTCCGTCCGCAGTAACATCATTCTGATTCATTCTATATAATTTGTCCCAATTGATTTGAGTGTATTCAGGATAGGATTCGGGATTGCTCCAGACCTCAGCCGCCCATGCGGCTTTCTGCATGCTGGTGCGGTTCCAATCGGGATTCGGATTATAGAAATAACTCGGCAGATTGCGGTAATAGTCAGGGCGCGGGTCTTGAGCATTATACCAGTCAAGAGCAGTATAGCCGTTTTTTCCGAAACGGAAGAGGGCTGTCACGCCTGCGGTAAAATCATCTGAAGGAGTAAATTCGTATTTGAGTATGGCAATAGGCTCGTGAGTTTTGCGGACACGGGCATTGCGCACCACTCCGTTCTGATATCCCCAGTTCGAATTATACATATTGTCTCCCACAAGGTCGTAAACTTCCTGTGTGGAGCCGTTCTGCGCCCCCCTCTCGCCCGGAGTTCCCATAAAGACAAAATGGAGACGATTAACATCATCAAACACCTTGCTCACTCCAAAATAATAAGCGAAACTGCGGTAATACATGCCCTTTACCCAATCGTTTCCGCCAAGACGGGCGCTGGCATTTACTGCTAAAGCCCATCCATTATCCATCAAACCGGTAGCATAGGAGCCCATCACACGGAGACGATAAAACGCACTGTTCGTAAGCACGCTGACACGCTTGCCGGTACGCATGCTGAGCGCATCTGCAAAAATGTTGGTGCTGCCGTTGTAGCCGCTGAAACCCACAGAGGCATTTTCATTGCCTATTGTTCCTTCTTTGCTACGAGTGGCTTCATTGAGTCCGCTCCACAGAGAGAAGGGGGAATAGCCGGTAACGGCATCATTCATCCTCACTCCTGCAAGATACACATCCTGGCTCTCACTCAGATAGCCGCGATTCTTGAAACGGATGCTGCTCCAATTGTAGCTTGT
>JAAZIW010000026.1 GCA_012800665.1 Rikenellaceae bacterium | reverse complement strand
TGTTATTTATAACGGCAACACATATAGAGGCTCAAGTAAGCGAAGATGTCCTGCGCACGGATGTGGAATTCCTTTCCGATACCTTATGCGCAGGCCGAGCCGCCGGTACGCGGGGTAATGTGGAGGCTGCAGGATATATTCTACGCCGCCTATCCGCTTTGGGATATGAAGCCCGCGTGCAAAGCTTTCAGATTGATTCCGATAGAGTGGGGCATAATATTCTGGCCGGAGCTCCGGCTAACGGGGTGTTGAACGTTACGAATTACAAAAGCGCCTCTAAGGTCAAGCCCTTGATTGTGCTGCTTGCCTATTATGACGGGCTCGGCATACTTAGCGGCAGAATGTACCCGTGCGCCGACAGCAATGCATCCGGAGTGGCCGCTTTGCTTTCAATAGCGGAAAGGGTGAAGGGCAGGGAAGATGTATTGATGGTTTTCTTGGATGGGCATAATGCCAATCTCAGCGGTGCGGCAGCTCTCAGGAAAGCCCTGAAAGGGAGGCGTATTGCGCTTGTGGCCAACATTGATATTATAGGCAGCACTCTTGCCCCTGTCGATAAGTATTGGCCCGATTTTCTGATAGCTCTCGGTGCAGAAAGACACCGGCTTCTACTTGAAGAGTGCAATAAGGGCCTTCAACTCCATTATTATCATACCTATTATCGGAGCCGCACTTTTTCCGATCTTTTCTATCGCAGAGCCGGAGACCATAAAGATTTTTTGGCAGACGGGCATCACAGCATTCTGTTTACATCCGGCATTACGGACAATACCAACAAGCCTTCCGACACCTTCGATACTTTGGATTATGAGGTGTTCGCAAAGCGCGTGGAATTCATCTCGAGATTTATCGAAAATTACGGGCGGAGCTATTATTAGCTGCAAATCCGCTTAAAGGCGTGCGAGGATTTCTTCTGTTTGTTTTTCGTAGCCGGGTTTGCGAAGGAGGGCGAACATATTGTTCTTGTAGGCCTCTACTCCGGGCTGATTGAAAGGATTGATGCCGAGCATATATGCCGATATGCCGCATGCAAATTCGAAGAAGTAGAAGACAGCTCCGAGGTTATATTCGTCCACTTGTTCCATGCCGATTTCTATTTGCGGCACTCCGCCGTCCATATGAGCCAGTTTGGTGCCGAGTTGAGCCATTTTATTGCAGTGTTCTACATGCTCACCGGCCAGGTAGTTGAGTTTGTCGAGATTTTGTTCCTCGAAAGCTATTGTGACAGACCTGTTAACCTTTTCAACAGAAACAGTTGTTTCGAACATCACTCGTTCGCCTTCCTGAATGAACTGTCCCATGGAATGGAGGTCGGTAGTGAATATTACGCTGGCAGGGAAGATGCCCTTGCCTTCTTTACCCTCTGACTCGCCGAAGAGTTGCTTCAACCATTCTCCAAGATATTGCAGGCGGGGATTAAAACAGGCAAGTATTTCCACCTTTTTACCAAGACTGCTGTAAAGCAGATTGCGCATGGCGGCATATTGTACCGCAGCATTTTCTTTGCCTCTTTTGATAAGGGATTCACGCTCGTCGGCAGCGCCTTTAAGCATGGCGCGGATATCGAAGCCGGCAAGCACTATAGGCAGTATCCCCACCGGGGTCAGTACGCTGAAACGGCCGCCCACATTGTCCGGAACCACAAAACTGCGATACCCCTCTTGTACGGAAAGGGTTTTGAGCGCTCCTTTAGCGCCATCTGTTATTGCTACAATGCGTTTTCCAGCATCTTTATAGGTCTCTTCCAAATATGTCTTTACCACTCTGAATGCTACGGCAGGTTCGGTGGTTGTACCGCTCTTGCTTATCACAACGCAGCCCGCATTGCTCTTTTTTACAAGATCCATCAGCTCAGCCAAATAGTCCTCGCTCAGGTTATTTCCGGCAAAAACCACTCTTGGTGCATTTTCTTGAGGGAGGAATTGGTGAGAAAGCGCCTCTATGGCACAGCGTGCTCCCAAATATGAGCCGCCTATTCCAATAACCACCACGAGATTCACTCCGCGTTTTTTCCAATCTTCACGGATAGCTTCGCAGTCTTTGATTAAACTTTCCGGAATATCTACGGGAAGAGTCTTCCAACCTAAAAAATCGTTTCCGGCACCCTTTTCACTTTGAAGCACATCGAAGGCATCAAGCGCCTTATCTGCATATTGTTCGAATTCTTCTGCTTTTACAAATGGCCTGCAGCCCTCAATATTAACTTTTATCATTTCTTGAAATTTTAACGACTGCAAAATTACATATTTTTCCGTAATTTTTTTTAACTTTGTGAACAGACCAAACATATTTCTCTATGACACTCAAAAATATCATACCGATTCTGGCAGCAAGTATGCTGATAATTTCTTCCTACGGCAGCGCTAAAAAGGCTGCAAGTTCCTCATCAAAATCCGCCAAACACAATTTTCCGGCTCTGCATCAAAAAGGGATGACTGCAATAGTTGCACATAGGGGCTTTTGGAATTGTGCGGCGGCCGGCTTTGCAAAAAACAGCATAGCATCTCTGCGCGAAGCTCAAAAATACGAATTCTGGGGCAGCGAATGCGATGTACATCTTACTTCAGATTTTGTTCCCATAGTGTTTCACGACCCAACTATCCGCGGGCGTGAAATCCAAAAGAATACTTACGAAACCTTCTTGTCGCATCGCCTTAAAAACGGAGAATCGATTCCTACATTCGATGAATACCTGACTCAAGCAGAACAAAGCAAAAAGACAATCCTCGTAATAGAACTCAAGCCACAATATTCTCCTGAGCACGAGGAAAAATTGGTTGAACTTGTTCTAAAGGCAGTGAAGGCACATGGACTTTACGACAAGTCAAGAGTGGCATTCATCTCTTTCAGCAAACATATTTGCGATATTTTAGCAAAAGAATGCCCCGCTTTTATAAACCAATATCTTAATGGGGATATTTCTCCTGAAGCGCTTGCCGCAGACGGAATAAACGGCTTGGACTACAGAAAGAGTGTGATTTTTCAAGACACATCCATTGTAGAAAGGGCTCACGCATTGGGCATGTCCACCAATTCCTGGACAGTGAACAAGGCCGATGAAATGCAAAAACTTTTCGAGCTTGGCATAGATGCCATAACTACAGATGAGCCTTTGCTGCTTCGCGACCTTTTAGACCGCAAGGAGTTTAAAAACAAGTAGTTGCTGTTATACTAATAGAGCGAGATCCGCGCCTTCAAGTACCGAGTCGCCTTTGTTTACAAATAGTTTGGATACAGTGCCGTCGCTTTCGGCTTGGATTTCGTTTTCCATCTTCATGGCTTCGAGCACAAGCAACTTTTGACCGCGCTTTACCGCTTCACCTTCTTTTACGCAAAGTTCAATCACTACTCCCGGAAGGGGAGAGGTGATTTTTGCTCCTCCTGTGGCGGGTGCTGAAGCGGTAGCGGACGCCGAAGCAAGCGCAGGTGTAGGGGTGGATGCGGGAGCTTTGGCAGATGCAGGCGCTGATTGTACAGGTGCCGATGCAGCAATGGTTTGTGCGGCTGTTGCAGCAGGAGCCGGAGCCTGCACCGATGCGGGGGCGTTTTCTATTTCGACATTGTAATTTACGCCGTTTACGCTTACATCGGCAATGCCGTCTTTTACACTGTTTACGGAAACTTCATAGGTTTTGCCGTTTATTTTGAATTTATAATTTGTCATTTGCTTGGATTTTTACGGAATTTCAATGTGGGGGAGTTCCAGGCTGTTGAGGGCCTTTTTATAGTTATTACGAATGATTCGGAATCGTGTACTCCGTCTCCCAAATAAAGCGCTAATGCAGTGGAGATGGCTATCGGCACCTCATCAGAGTTTTCGGCCTCAAGCGCCATTGCAATGGCCGCCGCCACTTCTCCTTCGGGCTTTGCCCCTTCGTACGCCTTGACATCTCTTTTCACGAAGGCTTTTCGAGGATTTGCCTTTATGGGAATCGGCTTGAAAATCAGAAAGATAATAGCTAAGGAGATAAATATCACCGCTGCCACTATAAGTGTGAGCGTCATCAGATTCATTACAAGGGAATATTATCGTGTTTCTTGGCGGGAATATCCTGCTTTTTGCCCTCCATCGAGCAAAGCGCCCTGATTATGCGGAAGCGGGTGTTGCGGGGCTCTATGACATCCTCGATATAACCCTTTTCTGCGGCCTGATAGGGATTATTGAATAATTCTTCGTATTCCTCTTTCTTTGCACTGCGGATTT
>JAAZIW010000232.1 GCA_012800665.1 Rikenellaceae bacterium | reverse complement strand
CGATAGAAAAAGAGATTCTCCTGCTTGCCTTGGTTGGCGCCGTGCTTGAGCATATCGTTCACAACCATATTCTCGAACAAGCTTCCGCGCAGCGGATGAACATCCATCTGTTCCACCGTATTGATACCAAGCAGGAAACTTGCCAGCCCTGTATCATAAAAATATAGTTTTGGGGTCTTCGTAAGCCGTTTGCTGATGTTGGCATAGAATGGTTGAAGCAGATAGACCACATAAGAGGCAGAAAGCACACTCAGCCAATTCTTGATGGTTGGTACACTAACCCCTACCTCCATAGACAGGGCGGATGCGTTGAACTCTTGTCCGATTCGTCCTGCAGCAAGGCGAATAAACATTTGGAACGCCTGTAAGTCCTTCAAGTTGATAAGCGAACGCACATCGCGTTCTATATAAGTCGTATAATAGTTACTCAACAATATTTGTCGTCCGCCCAAACCACCCGACCAAATAGCCGGATAGCCTCCGCATAGCAGCAATTCCGATGTTCCTGCATTAGGATATACGGCAAGTATCTCTTCTGTGGAAAGAGGCAGAAGCAACATTACCGCTGTGCGTCCGGCCATCGATTGCGTTATGCGTTGCATCAGTGCAAAATTATTACTTCCTGTAACGATGAAACGGCGCTTGTTACCGGTCATTCTATCGTCATCCACAGCCACTTGCAAATAAGAAAATATCTCAGGAAAATTCTGCGCCTCATCTATTATAGCCCCTTGGGGATATTTGGCAAGAAACGCCTTGGGGTCAATGCGTGCCTCAGCAAGCGTAGCGACATCCTCAAGGTTGGCGTAAGGCAGATTGGTAAACACCTTGCGGCACAAAGTAGTCTTGCCGGACTGGCGTGGTCCTGTAAGCGTAATGACGGGCAAATACAAAAAAAGTTCATTTATGTACGAAGCCATCGTCCTGTTTATCAATAGATTATTCACCTTTTGGACAAATTTAAAGTTCAATTTTATATTTGGCTAAGGTAAGGTTTTCTAATGATAAATGCAAACAAAAAGCAATATAACAACCTTACTCCCTGAAATAATTCTGTATAAGAACTACGGGGGTTTGACGGTCTCCGGAGCCTGAGGTTAAATCCATAAGACTTACGAGAAGGTCTCGACATATACGGGGAGTGGTGCCCATTGAATCTGTTTTTCCCGCCGGATTGTTTTTTTCGGAATTCAATAAAGTCTCAACCTCTTCGTTGGAAGAACTTTTATCTATAAGAAACTTGAATTTCAATTCATCGGGAGTGCCTTCAAGTAATTCTTTATCTGTGTATCCGGGACTGGTTACAGGGTCTGCAAATTCCCAAATGCCGCTGGTGGGGTCTTTATAACATCCATCCCCGTAAATCATTACTATAACATCCTTATTAAGCTTTTCTTTAATTTTGAACTTGATTTCATTGCAAATCCTTTCCGAAATTTCTCTTGTGGGAAACAATTTAAGTTTTTCTTCAGTCGCTTTATTTGAACCGAGCAATCCGAAGTCAGGATTTTCATTGGAACAGATATCAGCAAGCGTATATACCGTACTATCCGGATAAGATTTTTTAAGATATTCCTTGTGTGTACTCCAATCCCTTATTTTGCAGCTGATTATATTTTTACTGTCGAAAAGGTCATCTTCAAGAACACATTTACATCCCTCTTCTTTGCAAATTTCCTTATAGTATTTAGTAATGTCAACTCCCGTATAAGGATTAACTCCGGAAGGATTTCCGACAATATCAGAAGGGGGCATTATAATCCGTATTTCTTTTGCGGCTCTTGCTATCCCCTTTAAAATCATACCGAATCTATTGCGGGAATACAAAGGGTCTGTAAGAGAAATAACTGCATTTGCCCCGAATTTATCTTCAATATCCCGAGCAATATCATCAACAGTCACATATAATCCCAAAGAACGGGCAATTATACTTTCAGTAATGCCAATAATATCCTTATCGTTAATGTTTTTATCTGATACAGAGTTAATAACGACATCAACAACATCAGCGCCCTCTCTGACAATCGGGCACACAACCCCTTGACTGATTACTCCTTTTTTCAACATTTTAATGGTTTTAAGATTTTGCGAATAAATTAGTACACGAATTACCTGTTAAAATCTTTTTCAAAGATACAAAATCAGAAATTCACAACATATGGATTTTCCGTGTCACACGGAATTATCCTATCTGAATCTCGTCAAAAAGAAATTTATTACACCCCTATCCTTGTGATATTCTCCGGATTCCATTTGTCTTTCGGCTGAGGAGTTTCCGTCGGGTAGCCGATAATCAGTGTATTGAGGGGAAGGAGATTCTCCGGAAGGCCAAGCGCTTCACGAACTTTCTGCGTTCTGTCCGGATTTGGGAAAACTGCCGTCCACACTCCCCCTAAGCCCATAGCATGCGCTGCCAAGAGGATGTTTTGGGAGGCAAGAGAGGCATCGGTAATCCAAAATTCTTTTCCGTGGCCGGGCAAGGTCTTGTTTATATCTCCGCACACCACAATTGCAAGCGGAGAAGGATATTGCGCGATTTCCGAGAGTTTGCTTGTGTCGGTTACAACCACGAAATGCCAAGGCTGCTTGTTCATTGCCGTAGGCGCAGCCATTGCAGCGCGCAGAAGTATTTCGATTTTCTCTTCCTCAACAATCTGGTCGATAAAAGAGCGTACCGAAGCGCGTGTCATAATGTTTTCAATAGCCTTTTCGTTCATGGTGGTTTCTGTTTTTTTGCAGCAGCATCCTGATATTGCAAGAAGTGCTGCCATTGCGATAAAAAGTTTCATGTGTATTTTATTTTTTATAATTTTCTTGCATTATTTCTAATTCTCAAATTTAATCATTTCCGATTAAAAGCACAAAATTATTTTACTCTCACATAGGCTCTATGCTGTACGTTACAAGCATTATGATATTTTTTTTGAGTTGTTGTCTTTCGCAATCAGCTAAATTTGACTCACTGCGCCTTCGAAAGTAATATTTTTCGCTTCATGATAGGGCATTTTCGGCAGTTTTTGACTGAGCCACCTCTCGTCATCGTCGCAAGCTCTCATTTTCGCTTCATGGTATGGCATTTTGGGCCCTTTTCGTCACACCCCCGCCCAAAAAACCATGGGGCTACGACACTTAAGGCCTTTTTTGCTTTATCATGGAGTCAATCTACAGACAACCAAAGCCAGCGATAACAAATAAATCACTCTTCCGCACTCTATAAGTTTTATGATAAAACTTTTTGTATTTTTGTGATTCGATTTCAGATAAGACAAAATGACACAGAAAGAATTTGATGCCTGCAGCGAAAAAGCAGCGGAACTGCAAGAAAGCGGATATAACTGCTGTCAATCGGTGGTGGAGGCCCTTTCCGGCGAAATAGAAATGAAGGAGAAGGAGAAAGAGGCAGGGGCAAAGGCTGAAGCAAAGGTTGATAAAGAAACGCTTCACAAACTTGTGTCGGGCTTTGCAGTAGGCATGGGTAATACGGAGGGCACCTGCGGCTCGCTGATAGGAGCCATTATGATAGCGGGACTTAAGAGCGGAGGAAAAGGCGCTTTCCGCATATCCCGGCGCATAAATGAGAATTTTCGCTCCCGCAGCGGGGCCATTACCTGCAAAGAGCTCAAAAGCAAGGTGGATGGAAAAGAACTCTGCCCCTGCGGAGATTGCGTACGCAATGCCGTGAAGGCATATTTCGAGGTAATGTCCGAATTTCAGAAATAAACTTAATGCTTTGCAAAGATTTCGTTTATATCAAAATAATGGCGAACTTAGCGGAGATATTTTGTAGGATTTTCAGGGATAAAAAATATGGGACAGGAGAGAGGAGGAAAGAACAGGAAAGAGGATAAGATAAGATAAGATAAGATAAGATAAGATAAAAATAAAATAGAATAGAATAGAATATATGGCCGCAACTATACTTATTTTTGCAATTACCATTGCGCTCGGACTCTTACTCAGCAGAGTAAGGATTAAAGGCGTAGGAATAGGAGCCACTTGGATACTTTTCGTTGGAATCCTTATAAGCCATCTCGGCTATACGGTAGATCCTACGGCGCTCGCTTTCATTAAAGATTTCGGACTGATTCTGTTCGTCTTCTCAATAGGCTTGCAAGTGGGTCCGGGCTTCTTCCGCTCTTTCCGTAAAGGAGGCGTAAGTATGAATCTGCTTGCCGTGTTGGTGGTGGTATTGGGAGTGGCGGTTACTCTCGCCATTCACTATATTACAGGTGAAAGTTTGCAAACCATGACAGGCGTAATGTCCGGTGCGATAACCAACACCCCCGGACTTGGAGCCGCCCAGCAGACCATGCAGGCTATATTGGTAGCCGAAGGTCAAGCCACCACAGTTGCAAGTCAGGCAGCCGCTGATCTCGCATCTCCTTATGCGGTCACCTATCCTTTCGGAGTTGTGGGCGTTATAATTATGATTATTGTCTTCAAGTCTATATTCAAGATAGACCTCGAAAAAGAGCGCAAGAAGATAGAGGCGGCGGACAGCAGCGCTGAAGACTATGCGGAGCGTATTTATTGCGAAGTCAAGAATCCTGCGATTTTCGGAAAAAACGTTCGTGAGGTGCTGTCCGAAGAGGGTGAAGGAATCGTTATTGCGAGAATACTGAAAGATGATGATATCGGTATTCCAACGCCTGAGACCATACTCGAAAAAGGCGACAAACTGCTTATAGTTGCCTCCAAGAAGCTTAAAGAGAGGGTGCGCATCATCTTCGGCAAAGAAATCTCCATGAATCTGAGCGATTGGCAGAAGAGGGATGAACATAATGTCAGCAAGAGACTTAGCATCACAAAGTCTTCGCTCACAGGCAAATCCATCGGCAGCCTCCACATCCGTGAGGCTTATGGAGTCACCATAACCCGCGTGCTTAGGTCGGGAGTGGAATTTGTAGCGCGTCCGAATATGCTTCTGCAAATGGGAGACAGCATACAAGTTGTTGGCTCTGAGGGAGATATAGACCGCTTAGCCAAACTCGTTGGCAATAAGCCCGAGTCTCTGGAAAATCCGAATTTGGTTCCTATTTTTGCCGGCATTGCCTTGGGCGTGCTTTTCGGAAGCCTCCCCATAAAGTTCCCCGGAATCCCCCAGCCCATCAAACTCGGTCTTGCCGGAGGTCCGCTCATCGTTGCTATCCTGCTCGGCCATTTCGGCCCCAAACTGCGCATTACCACTTATACTACATTGAGCGCCAATAAAATGATCCGCGAAATAGGAATAAATCTATTTATGGCGGCGGTGGGACTCGGCGCAGGCGAAAACTTTGTAGCGGCCATAGTAGGCGGCGGATATTGGTGGATATTATATGGAGTACTGATTACCCTTATCCCCATCATCATAACGGGATTCATAGGAAGAGTGTTCCTGAAATTCAATTTTTATCAGCTTTGCGGTTTTCTGGCGGGCACCCACTCCAATCCCACATCGCTTTCATTTGCTCAGGAAGCCTACGGAACCGAATACACTGCGGTTAATTACGCTACAGTCTATCCTTTCACGATGTTTCTGCGCGTACTTGCGGCCCAAGTGCTGATATTATTCGCATTTACATAGCATAAGCTAATTGTTTGCAATAAAGCTGCGCTGCAAAGATAACTGCGGCAAGTCAACTGCGTTATAGAACAATAATATAGCTACATGCAAACTGCAAGTTGCTGTATGAAACCGGTTGCAAAGCCGCCCTGCTTTATATCTCGGTATTTTTAAAGAAATCTTTTGCGAGACCGCCTTGGGCGGTTTCTTTATATAGAGACGGAATATCTTTGCCTGTCTGCTTCATCACTCTTACGACATGGTCAAAAGAGACACGATGCCTTCCATCCGAAAAAGCGGCATATAAATTTGCATCCATTGCTTTTGAAGCGGCAAAAGCGTTACGCTCTATGCAGGGAATCTGCACTAATCCGCACACCGGATCGCAAGTGAGCCCGAGGTGATGCTCTATACCCATTTCAGCGGCATATTCTATTTGAAACGGACTGCCTCCGAAAAGCTGATTGGCGGCTCCTGCGGCCATTGCGCAGGCTACTCCCACCTCTCCCTGACAACCTACCTCGGCGCCGGAAATGCTGGCGTTGTGTTTCACTATATTGCCTATAAGGCCGGCAGTGGCCAAAGCATGCAAAATACGTTTATCGCTGAATTCGTAAGATTTGTAAAGATGATACAACACCGCAGGAACGACTCCGCTGGAGCCGCAAGTCGGGGCAGTGACAACCTGACCGCCGGAGGCATTCTCCTCGCTGACAGCCAATGAATAGGCATACACCAGCCCTCGTGACTGCAGACTCGGCTTATAGCCGTTGGCCTTCACATAATAGGTGGTGGCCTTGCGGGGCAAATGCAGGGGACCGGGCAGTACCCCCTCTGTATCAAGCCCTCTTTCAACCGCTTCTTGCATAGCCTTCCAAACGGTCTCTAAATAATCCCAAATATCGCTCTCCTCATTTTCCTGCACATATTCCCAATAGTTTTTACCCGTATTATGACACCACAACATAATGTCGTTCATAGTATTAAGGCTGTAAATTTCTTTAGTGTCAAATATATCCGGATCTTTACCCTCCGAAAGCGCACCGCCCCCTACCGAATACACGGTCCATCCCTCTATAAGCCTGCCTTCGGCATCAAAAGCTTTGAATAACATGCTGTTAGGGTGGAAAGGCAGCCAAATATCCGGCTTCCACACTATGGTGGCAGGGGCAATCGGCTCAAGTTCCTCAAGAATGGCGACATCTGTCATGTGGCCCTTGCCTGTGGCTGCGAGGCTCCCGAAAAGACTTACCTCAAAATGATGCGCCTCCGGATGCCTTTCACCAAACATCTGCGCCGCTCTTTGAGGAGCCATAGTATGACTGCTGGACGGTCCGCGCCCTATTCTATAAAATTCTTTAAGCGATTTCATTCTAATCCACTAAGTATTAAAAAACTAAGTTAAAATCTGTTCTGCATGATTTTTCGTGTCTACCCTTTCGATAATTCTTTCGATTGTGCCGTCCGGGGCAATGAGGAAGGTTTTGCGGATTGCACCTACCACGGTTTTGCCATACAACTTTTTTTCTCCCCAAGCATCGAAAGCCTGAAGCATAGTAGTGGTAGGGTCGGAAAGCAAATCGAATGGAAGTTCGTGCTTAGACCGGAAATTCACATGCGAAGTCACGCTGTCCCTGCTCACCCCATATATGGTATAACCGCGCTCTTGCAGTGCGGGAAGGTTGTCGCGAAGATTGCAGGCCTGTGCCGTACAGCCGCTGGTATTGTCTTTCGGGTAAAAATAAAGAACAATTTTGCGTCCCAGCAAATCTTTGTCTGTAATAATTTTGCCATCTTGGTCAACGACCGAAAATGCCGGTATCTTATCTCCTACTTTAAGCATATCAATATGAATTCAGGTTTATTTTCAACAAGTAACAAATTTAGCGAAAATATATGTATTTTTACCACATGAAAAAATCATTCTTATCAAGACTTTGGAAAAT
>JAAZIW010000231.1 GCA_012800665.1 Rikenellaceae bacterium | reverse complement strand
TAGAGATTGCAGGGTACTAAACCCTCGCGGCGGAAAGCTTTGACAAGGGCCTTATTCCCGGCTTTGCGGCTTGTGCCTTTAAGTTCAAAATGTTGCATAATTTTTAAAATGTGTTACTCAATTCCTGGCCAAATTGGGGGCCGGAATCCCATTGCACCAAAAATCTCAGGATTTTTTTAGCCTGCAAATTTACTAAAAAATATTTATTTGACAAGTTCTGTCGCCTTATTCCATGCGAGGGTTTTGTAAAAACCATCAAGGCGGACAGTGCGGATGTCCGAAGACGGAAGATACATGCTCATGCCACAGAATGTGTTTATTCTAAAGCCTCCGGAGCCTAACATAAAGGAAGGGCTTGCCTCTTTATAGCTTATGCATGCATCCAAAGCGTCTTTCAAAGCGGCCTTCTCCGATGCGTCAATGCCGGCTTTTACCAGAATGTCTTCAAGGTCAAAGAAAAAGTGGTGGTTAAGGCGATAAAATCCCTGAACATTTTCTTTACGAAGCTCGAATATTTCTGTTCTGTATTTCTCGAATAATTCTTTGCAGAGGGTGGCCAAGTTGTGCAATCCGTTGCACACTACCGTGGTGCTGGTTGCTCCATAGTCGGGGTGTTCCGACCAGAGGTCGAAATAGGCCTTGCTGAAACCTTCGGGCGTACCGTCATCGGCAAGCAATTCAGAGGTAAGCACATCGTAATTGTATCCTCTGCCCGGCACCTCAGCCGAAGAGAAACAAATCTTGTCGCATAAATTCCTGAGCTCGTATGCCACCTCTACGCCTCCAAGCAGACAGGCATCGAATACAATGCATTTCAAGTGCATTGGAATGGCGCTTGCAAGGTCGGTGATTTCCATTTCCAAAGTGCCTCCGTATAAGCTCTGCTCAATACCGAAGGTTTTGGTTATAGGACCGAATTGAGGAAAAGTGTAAGACGAGGGCTCTGCGCTTTTTTTCATATAGAAAATATTCCCTCCTCCGGTTTCAGGATTATTATAATATCCTTTCGGCAGCCAGCCTGTTCCATGTGAAGACAGTATCAGTGTGAAATTGCTTGACGGAAAATTATTGTATGCCGATTGGAGTACTGCTCTCATCACTTCGACTTCCAGTGCGCTTCTTCCTGCCTCTACGGTATAAAGAGTATCGATTTTCAGAGCTCCGTATTCGTCTCTTTTTATATTTTGCAGATAAGAAGGATTACTGGAATCCATATGTGGAAACAGCAGCAAAACCTTTTTTGAGCCTTCCTGTGGAAGACTGCCGCTTTTAACTGTTTTTATGTTTCCGCCTATAAGATATGAAATGTCGTTTGCCGCTGCGGCATAGAAAATCACGACATCGCTTTCCAGGGCATTGTCGGTGAAGCTATAGCCCATTTCCCCCCTTTCGCAGCCCGCAAGAATTGCAAGAAAAAAGAACAATGAAAATAGCTTCTTGAGCTTCATGTCCGCCAAAGATAAGAATAATTTTTAACTTTGTATAATATGGTAGAGGCCAAGCTGATTAAAGATTATGCCTATTATCTTCGGATGGAGAGAAACAACTCTCCCAATACCGTTGCGGCATATACGGCCGATGTATCCGATTTCTTCTCTTTTCTTGCCGCCGGCGCCTCAGAAACCTTGCGTAGAAATCCTTCCACGCAGGATATTGAAAATTATCTCATTTCCCGTTCCGATATTTTATCGGCCAGGAGTCAGACGCGGGTTTTGTCTTCGCTTTCATCCTTCTTTGTTTGGCAGATTTTGGAGGGAATGCGTAAAGATAATCCTTGCGACAATGTGGATCGCCCCAAACTCGGGCGTTATCTCCCCAAAGTGCTTTCGCCTGAGGAGGTTGCGGATATAATGGACAGCGTAAAATCGGACAGTTGGCAGGGCTTGCGCGACAAGGCTGTTTTAGAGTTGCTGTACGGTTGCGGATTGAGGGTTTCGGAGGTCTGCAGTCTGCTTATTTCGCAGGTGTTTTTAGAGGAGGGATTTGTGAGGATAATAGGTAAAGGCAATAAGGAGCGTCTTGTGCCGATGGGAGGAATGGCCATAGAGGCATTCCGCAATTATTTGAAAGCCCGTCCGGAAGCGGATGGCAGGGAATTTGACGACACTGCCTTTTTGAATCGTTTCGGCAGGCCGCTCAGCCGCATATCTATATTCAATATGGTAAAAAAGCAGGCTCTGATTGCAGGTATCAGCAAAGAGATTTCCCCCCATACTTTCCGGCATTCATTCGCTACTCATTTAATCGAAAACGGAGCCGACCTCCGCGTAGTGCAGGAAATGCTCGGTCACGAAAGCATACTCACAACAGAGATTTACACCCATATCGACTCTGCCACCTGGCAGGCCGAAGTGCTTAGCCATCATCCCAGAAGATGAAGCTTCTAAAGGCTCCTGAAACCGATAGCTTTTTTAGCGGCTTTAAGGGTTATGCTTGCATTAGCGCGGGCCTTTTCGGCTCCTTCACGCACCACCTTTCCAAGATAAGCATCATCTTTCGAAATTTCCATAATCCTACCCCTTATGGGCAGGGTCAGCTTGCAGATATCGGTGGCAAGCTGCTTTTTAAGGTCTCCGTAACGGATGGAACAATCTTTCCATTTTTGGTCGAAATACTGTACCGTGTCCGCTGTGCTTACGAGTTCAAGCAGGGTGAAGAGGTTTTGAATAACCTCCGGCTTTTCCGAATCGGGAGCCTGAGGTCCGTTGTCGGTAACAGCTCTCATCACCTTTTTGGTGATAGTCTTTTCATCATCTATAAGGAAGATACCGTTGCCCTCGCTCTTGCCCATTTTGCCGCTGCCATCAAGGCCGGGAACTTTTAGGGAGCCTCCGCCGAAGTCCATTGCGCGCGGCTCGGGGAAGACCTCTACGCCATAAAAATTATTGAAGCGTTTCGCATATACGCGGGCCATTTCCAAATGCTGGTCCTGGTCTTTGCCTACAGGCACCCAATTGGCTCTTTGAATCAGAATGTCGGATGCCATAAGCACAGGATAGGTGAGCAGGCCGGCATTCACATTGTCGGAATTCTTGCGCACCTTGTCTTTGAAGGCGGCGGTGCGTTCAAGCTCGCCCTTGTAAGCCAGCATATTGAGCAGTACGAAGAGTTCGCTCACTTCCGGAACATCGCTCTGAATAAAAAGGGCGCATTTGTCAGGGTCCAATCCGGCGGCAAGATATTCAGCCAAAATATTTTTTACATTGGCGTGAAAGTCGGTCGGATGAGGATGGGTGGTGAGGGAATGGAGGTCTGCTATAAAAAAGTAGCAGTCGTAACTGCTTTGAATTTTCACAAAGTTGCGCAGCGCCCCGAAATAATTGCCGAGGTGCAGATTTCCGGTAG
>JAAZIW010000230.1 GCA_012800665.1 Rikenellaceae bacterium | reverse complement strand
TTCCCGAAGAGCAGCAGGCCCGCCTTCGCGAAATCAATACGGCTATCTCCACCAAATGCCAGACCATAGGAAACAATATCCTGGCAGAGAGCAATGCTTTTAAAGAAAAGTTCGGCTTCAGTGTGAGTGATTATCCCGAAAAGATGACAACTACCGCCGACAGAGAACTGCGCAAGCAGTATTTGGAAGCCTATACCATGCGTGGTCACAACGGCAATGAGAACGATAACCGCGCTCTTGCCGAGGAAGTGCTCAAGCTCCGTTTGGAAAAAGCTCAAATTTTAGGCTACAAGAATTCCGCAGCTTATGTACTTTCCGATAGAATGGCCAATAATCCCGCTACCGTCAATGCTTTCCTTTCCGGTATTATGAAAGCTTCTACCGCTAAAGCCCGTGAGGAAGTTGCTGAAATGCAGAAATTCATGGATGCCGACCCGAGTGTTCCTGCCGGAAGCAAGATAGAGCCTTGGGACTGGTGGTATTATACAGAAAAGGTGCGTATGGCCAAATATGCCCTTGACGATGAGGCAATAAAGCCCTATTTCCAGATGGATTCAGTGCGTAACGGCGTCTTCCTTGCCGCTAAAATGCTTTACGGAGTGAATGCCGAGCAGCTGACGGATGTTCCCACATATTCTCCCGGAAACGTACAGACCTGGAAACTCACTTACGATGACGGCTCACTCATAGGCATTTTCACAACCGACTATCTTCCCCGCAGTTCAAAGAGGGGAGGAGCCTGGATGAATAATGTCCGGAATCAATACATCGATGCGGATGGCAATGATGTGCGTCCGATTATTGTGAATGTGGGTAATTTGGCAGAGTATATGAATGTAAGCCAGGTGGAGACCACTTTCCACGAATTCGGTCACGCCCTGCACGGCCTGCTTTCTAAATGCACCTATCAATCGGTGAGCGGCACCAATGTAAAGCGCGATTTTGTGGAAACCTTCTCGCAAATCAACGAATACTGGGCCTTCCAGCCGGAACTGCTTGCCCTTTATGCCAAGAATTCCGAGGGCGAGGTTATCCCCCGTGAACTCGTAGACAAAATTAACGCATCCCTTAAATTCAATATGGGCTTTGTAACCACCGAACTTTGCGCAGCCGCTATTTTAGATATGAAACTCCACGAAATAGAGGACTTCAGCAATTTCGATGTGGATGAATTCGAGAAGCAGCTTGCACAGGATATCGGGCTCAATCCCGAGATAGGCTACCGCTATCGCACCACCTATTTCAACCATATCTTCTCGAGCGGCTATAATGCAGGTTATTACGGATATTTGTGGAGCGAGGTGCTCGACCGCGACTTGTTCAGCTTCTTCGAGGCATCTCCCGCCGGAGTATTCGACCGCGAGCTTGCCACCAAGTTCAAGGAAACCTTCCTCGAAAAGGGCGGCAGCGAAGAGCCCATGGTGCTTTACAAGCAATTTGCCGGTCGTGAGCCTGATAACAGCGCATTCCTCCGCGGCAGGGGACTGACAGATTAGTGAAAATAGATTTTTAAATATGAAAAGAATAGTTTTGATTCGCCATGGGGAGAGCCTGTGGAACAAAGAAAACCGTTTTACCGGTTGGACAAATGTAGATTTAAGTGAAAAAGGTTTTGAGGAGGCTTTTGAAGCGGGCAAAGTGCTGAAAGAGAAGGGCATCACCTTCGACATTGCCTATACCTCATATCTCAAAAGGGCAGTAAAGACGCTCAATAATGTGCTCGATGCCATGGATTTGGACTGGATTCCCGTGCTGAAAACCTGGCGTCTGAACGAAAAGCATTATGGCATGCTCCAGGGGCTGAACAAGGCCGAAACCGCAGCCAAATATGGAGATGAGCAGGTGCTGATATGGCGTCGCAGCTTCGATGTGGAGCCGCTTCCTCTTCCCGAGGATGACCCCAATTCCGCAACCCGTGATCCGCGCTATGCCCTTGTTCCGGATGAATATATCCCGCGCACAGAAGCTCTTAAGCAGTGCATAGAGCGTGTTATGCCTTATTGGGAGAGCGAGATTTTCCCGCGTCTTATGGAGGTGGACAATATAGTTGTCGTGGCGCACGGCAACAGCCTTCGCGGTGTGGTGAAGCATCTCAAAGGCATTTCCGATGAAGATATAATCAAGCTGAATATTCCGACCGCAGTGCCTTATGTATTCGAATTTGACAATAAGCTTAAATTAGTGAAGGATTATTATCTCGCCGATGCAGAGGAATTGGCGAAGAAGCAGGCGGCGGTAGCCAATCAGGGAAAGGCCAAATAGGTTTTCCTTGAAAAATCCTATGATACTTAAATTCAAACCATTGCTGAAGACCCTCGTATGGGGCACCGAAAACTGGGTGCTGTCGGGGGTCAAAGGCAATGAAACGCTTGTAAGCGAAGGCCCCTTGGCAGGCAAGACCCTGAATGAGGTCTATGGAGGAGAATTTCCTCTTCTTATAAAATTCATCGATGCCAAGCGTGACCTCAGCATACAGGTTCATCCTGATGACGCCTTGGCCGCCGAAAGGCACGGTTGCAAGGGCAAGACTGAAATGTGGTATATAATCGGTGCTTCCGAGGGAGCCCATCTCATTTCCGGCTTCAAAAAGGAAATCACTCCGGAGGATTATGTGCGCTTGCTCGAGGAAGATGGCATCGTGGATGTTTTGGCTGACCATAAAGTGGCCCCGGGAGATGTATTCCATCTTCCCGCCGGCCGCATCCATGCCATCTGCGGCGGCTGCTATCTTGCCGAAATCCAGCAAACCTCCGACATTACCTACCGCATCTACGACTACAACCGCCCCGGACTTGACGGCAAGCCGCGCAAGCTCCATACTGAGGAGGCAAAGTCAGCCATCGACTACAAGGTCTATCCTTCTTACCGCACCGAGTATTCTCCCGCTCTGAACAGCGGGGTGGAGCTTGTGCGCGACCCCCATTTTATCACTTCCCTCTATGAACTCGATTCTCCCGTGCAGGTGAAGATGGAAGATAAAGGCCGTTTTTTGGCGGTGATTTGTGTGGAAGGCTTCGGTTATGTCGACTCTCAAGCCATAAGCGCCGGCGAGGCCGTTTTAGTCTTGGACCAGACTGCCCCGATTTCCTTAAAGCCATCTTCCAAATCCTCTTGCAAACCATCCTGCTCTTCCGAATCCTCTTCCAAACCATCTTGCGCCTCTAAACCTTCCTGCTGTTCCAATTCCCCTTCCGCCTCTGTAAAATTCCTGACAACTTATCTATAATCTATGTCCAAGAACTATAAAACCTCAAAAGTACGCAAAGGCAAACTCCACAGAACACGTGATGTCAAAAAAAATAAGAAAAAGCTTGTTCAAGAGGTTGGAAAGGTACAGATGACCCGCGAGGGCTTTGCGTTTGTGATTGTAGAGGGACAAGATGATGATATTTATGTAAAGGCCTCAAAAACCCGCCATGCATTAGATGGGGATATCGTAAGGGTGGCTGTCACCAGGGAGAAATTCGGCGGTGCAAGAAATTATGCCGGTCAAAAAAGCCCTTCCCGCAGGCGTGAGGGCGAGATTGTGGAGATAATAAAGCGCAGCGGAAAGCAATTTGTGGGTATCTTCCACACCGTCGGCGCTCAAGCCTGGGTGCTTATGCAAAGTAAGAATATGCCTTATGATATTCAGGTGGATATTGAGAAGGCGGAAAAGATGGGTGCGAAAAGAGGGATGAAGGTGGCTGTTGTGGTGGATTCTTGGGAGAGAAGAGAACTGAATCCTTACGGGCATCTGACCGATGTATTGGGTATGCCCGGGGAGCATGAAACCGAGATGCACGCAATTCTGGCGGAATTCAATCTTCCCTATAAATTTCCCCACAATGTGGAAAATGCGGCCGATGCCATCTCCGAAGCTATCACCCCTGACGATTTGAAGGGCCGCAAGGATTTTAGGAACCATCTCAGCTTCACCATCGATCCCGCTGATGCAAAAGATTTCGATGATGCCCTCAGCTTCAAGAAGTTGGAGAGTGGCAATTTCGAGGTAGGAATCCATATTGCAGATGTGTCTTATTATGTAAAGAGCGATTCTCCGGTAGATAAAGAAGCCCATGAAAGGGGTACCAGCGTATATTTGGTGGATAGAACTGTGCCGATGCTGCCCGAAAAGCTAAGCAACAAGCTCTGTTCACTAAGGCCGAATGAAGAAAAACTTACTTTTTCGGTGGTTTGCGAAATCGACCCCAAGGCCAATATAAAGAGCCGTTGGATAGGCCGTACCATTACAAAATCCGACCATCGTTTCGACTATGAGCAGGTACAGGAGATAATCGAAAAGGACGAAATTACTTCACCGATAGAGGATGCAATAATTACTCTTAATAAGCTTGCCCTTTTATTCAGAAACAAACGCTTCAAGGCAGGCGCAGTTGATTTCGACAGGCCTGAGATGAAAGTGGAAATAGATTCTACCGGGAAGCCTATAGATGTTCATCAAGTATATTCCAAAGAGTCCAATTGGCTGATAGAGGAGTTTATGCTGCTTGCCAATAGAATAGTGGCTGAGTTTGTAGCTACGGGCGGAAAGATGAATGGTGTCCCCGAAAAGAATGCGCGGACATTTGTATATCGTGTGCATGGCGAGCCCAACGAAGAAAAGCTTATTGGCTTGCGCTATTTTGCATCCAATTTCGGCTATAAAATGGAAGGCGACTTGCAAGGAAGGGGAGCAGCCAGAACTCTTAACACTTTGTTAAAGAGCGCAGAAGGCAAGCCTGAGCATGCGGCCTTTGAGGTTATCGCACTCCGTTCTATGGCAAAAGCCGAGTATTCCACCGACAATATCGGCCATTATGGTCTCGCATTTCCTTTCTACACCCATTTCACCTCGCCAATCCGGCGTTATCCCGACCTTTTGGTGCACAGGCTCCTGTCCGCCTATCTTTCGGGCGGCAAGAGCGGGGACAAAAACGCTTATGAAAAAGAGTGTGTGCATGCGTCCGAAAGGGAACTCGTGGCAGCTGATGCGGAGCGTACCAGCATCAAATACAAGCTCGTGGAGTTTATGCAGGATAAGATAGGCCTCGAATTCGACGGCCATGTGAGCGGCGTTACCGAGTGGGGGATGTATGTAGAGATAGAGCCTACCAAGGTTG
>JAAZIW010000025.1 GCA_012800665.1 Rikenellaceae bacterium | reverse complement strand
CTCAGATTTCAGGAAACTTCTCTATCGAAGAGGCAACCGACCTTACCAATGTGCTCAAGAGCGGTAAGCTTCCCGCCCCCGCCACAATCGTACAGGAGCAGGTTGTAGGTCCTTCTTTGGGCTCCAAGTCCATCCAGGACGGTATGATTTCGTTCATCATCGGCTTCGCACTCGTGCTTATTTATATGATTGTCTTCTACATGGGCGCAGGTCTTGCGACCAATGTGGCTCTGCTTGTAAACGTAGTTCTGCTGCTTGGATCGCTTGCATCATTCGGAGCAGTGCTGACACTACCGGGTATTGCGGGTCTCGTGCTTACAATGGGTATGGCGGTGGATGCGAACGTTATTATTTATGAGCGTATAAAAGAGGAGCTCCGAGCAGGAAAAGGGCTTTCCAAGGCCGTTGCAGATGGCTATCGCAATGCCTACTCCGCTATTATAGACGGTCAGGTAACAACTCTCCTTACCGGTATTATCCTGTTCTTCTTCGGCTCAGGTCCGATAAAGGGCTTTGCAACCACCCTCATCATAGGTATTATAACCTCTGTTCTTACCTCCATCTTTATCTCCCGACTTATCTTCGAAGACCGCATCAAGCAAGGCAAGGGCATTACTTTCGATAATAAATGGAGCGCTAAATTCCTTAAGAACACCAATGTCGACTTCATTAAAGCTCGCAAATACTCTTACACCATCTCCGCTATTGTCATCCTTATATCCATAGGCTCAATAGTATTCAAGGGCTTTACCTATGGTGTGGATTTCACCGGCGGCCGTACCTATGTTATCCGCTTCGACCAGCCGGTAACCGCCGAAGCCGTACGCGCATCGGTAAATGAGGTCTTTGAGGCCGCAGCTGAGGCCGATCCGGATGTAAAAGGTTCTTCTGCAGAGGTGAAGCAGTTCGGTGGAGAATCCCAAATGAAGATAACCACTGCTTATAAGGTAGATATAGATGATTCGGCGGTGGATGCTGAAATAGAGGGAATGCTCTATCAGGCCCTTAAGGGCTTCTTTGCGGATGAAGATATTACCTTCTCGGAATTCGTCAGCACTTTGGAAAACCCCAATGGTATTATTTCTTCCGATAAGGTGGGCGCCAGCATTGCTTCCGACTTGAGAAGGGATGCGATTATTGCGGTAATTCTCGCCCTGTTTGTCATCTTCGCTTATATTGCTATCCGCTTTAAAGGTTGGACTTGGGGTCTCGGCGGCGTGGTATCGCTTGCGCATACCTCCATAATAGTGATAGGCTTCTTCTCGCTGTTCAGCGGCATCCTGCCTTTCAACCTCGACGTCGACCAAACATTTATAGCGGCGATTCTTACCATTATAGGTTACGCCATCAACGACAGCGTGGTTATATTCGACCGTATCCGCGAGATGCGTTCGCTGAATCCTAACAGGGATATAAGGGAAATGACCAATCAGGCCATCAATGCAACCCTTACCCGTACAGTGAATACCGCTGCATCAACCTTGCTGCCAATGCTTGCAATTGCATTCTTCGGTGGTGAGACAATACGCGGTCTTTCGGTTGCCCTATGTCTCGGTGTTGTAATCGGAACCTATGCATCCATCATGATTGGTACCCCTGTCATTTATGATGCCACAATGGCCAATCGCAAAAGAAAAGCCGCGGCGGCCAATAAAAAGTAATTAAGACTAAAAATAATTGATTGGGATAAGCTATTTGGTGGTTACTAAATAGCTTATTCCTATATGTTCAAGCGCTATGAGAAAGTCCTCGCAAACGCTGATATTATATTTGTTGGAAGCCATCTCTATGCGGTAGCCTGTATCTTTATCAAAAAGGTTGACGCATAAGCGGGTGGGGCCGGAGAATTCTTTGAGAAGTTTCAACAATTTTTTCCTGAATGCGGGAGAAAGCGATGCGGTATCAATGTTGATGGCAAAATTCTTTATCATCTCCTCCCCTACATTGCCAAGCAATTTTACCTTCTTTATTTTGAAAACATAAGGTATTATTTTGCCTGACTCTATGTGTTCCCGCTTGGGACGGTATTGCTTGGCTATCTCGCCATCAATATATAATTGCGAATGCTCCCCCATGTAAGGCAGAAAATCCTCGCAATCCTTGCCATAAAGGGATATTTTATACGAGCCACTATAATCTTCTATGGTTATTTCGACGCCCGGTCTGCCGTTTTTGGTTGTGAACCTTTTTGTGTCCATAACTATGCCTGCAATTTTTACTCGGGAGCTCTGATTTTTACGATTGGCCTCATCTATAAGACCTTTTAGGTCTTTCAATTTGCAGTTTGTAAAAGTCGCTATTTCAAACGCATAGCGGTCTAAGGGGTGGGCCGAAAGATACATCCCTACAAATTCTTTTTCTTTCTGCAGCAGGCTCATTACATCTTCCTCTCCTACAAAAAGCGGCATTTCGGGACGCTGAGGCTTCAATTCCTCAATGTCGCCGAAAAGCGAGCCGGCAGCACTGAAAGTGTCGTTTTTGTAGAGGTCGCCGTACTTTACCAATTCTTCTATGAATTCATCGCCGGACTTGCCTGGCAAAAAGAACGAACTGCGCTTGTAACCGAATGAATCAAAAGCGCCCGCACACACCAATGTTTCCATGGCCCTGCGGTTTACAATACCACCAAGCCTCTCGATAAAATCAAACACATCTGCAAAGGGGCCGCCGGCATCCCTTTCCGCAATTATAGCATCCACCACATTGCTTCCAAAGCCCTTCAGGCCGCTGAGCCCAAAGCGTATGTTTCCGTCACGGTTAACGCTGAAGTCGCGGTCCGACTCGTTTACATCAGGGCTGAGCACCTTTATACCGAACCTCTTGCAATCGGCCATGATTTTTACCATCTCGTCCATGTCCGATGTTTGCTGAGTAAGGTTGGAGGCTTGGAATTCGGAAGGGTAATGTGACTTCAGCCAAGCTGTTTGATAACTGACTAAAGCATAGCAGGCAGCATGGCTCTTGTTGAATGCATATTTTGCAAAAGCCTCCCAGTCGCTCCATATCTTTTCCAAAATGCCTTGCTTATATCCCTTGCTTAAAGCTCCTTCCATGAAATCAGCCTTAAGTCCGTCCAATACTTCTCTTTTCTTCTTGCCCATCGCCTTGCGGAGCTGATCGGCCTTACCTTGCGAGAAGCCGGCAATCATCTGCGAAATGCGCATCACCTGCTCCTGGTAAACGGTTACACCGTAGGTTTCCTGCAATATCTTCTCCATTTCGGGAAGGTCGTAGCAGATTTTGCTGGAATCGTTCTTGCGCTCTACAAAGTCGGGAATATATTCCATAGGACCGGGGCGATAGAGGGCATTCATGGCTATCAAATCCTCAAACCGCTGCGGGCGCAGCCTCATAAGCCATTCCCTCATACCGGGAGATTCAAATTGGAACACGCTGATGGTTTCACCGCGGCCATAGAGTTCATAGACTTTCGAGTCGTCCAAAGGAATTTCCTCTATGTCTATATCTTTGCCGAAGCGTTTCTTTATGAGTTTTAAGCAGCGTTCGATGATGCTTAGTGTTTTAATCCCCAAAAAGTCCATCTTGAGCATGCCCACATCTTCTATCAGATTGCCTTCATACTGGCTTACCCAAACTTCCTGACCTGTGGCCTTGTCGGTACCGAGGGTGATTGGAATATAATCAGTTAGATTGCCCCGCCCGATAATCATGGCGCTGGCGTGGATGCCGGTCTGGCGTATAGTGCCTTCCAGGCGTATGGCGTATTCGAGAACCTCCTTTACCAAGGGCTCTCCGCTTTCGTATTCTTTTTTAAGATCCGGCAGATATTTCACGCAATTTGCCAATGTAAGAGGCTTTTCCACATCAATACCATTTTCCTTTACGTTTAAGGAATATGTTTTTTCCGGTATCATTTTGGAGAGACGCTCCGATTCGGCCAAGGGCAAACCGCTTATGCGGGCAACATCTTTAAGAGAACCTTTTGCGCCCATGGTGCCGAAAGTAATCACATGGGAGATATGGTCTTTACCGTAACGGTTTTGTACGTATTGAATTACGCGATAGCGCCCCTCATCATCAAAATCCACATCAATATCCGGCATGCTTACCCGCTCCGGATTAAGGAAGCGCTCGAAGAGGAGCCCGTATTTAAGAGGGTCCAAATTGGTTATTCGAAGGCAATAAGCCACACAGGAGCCGGCAGCCGAACCGCGCCCGGGACCCACCGAAATATCATTGTTCTTTGCCCAGTTGATAAAGTCCTGCACAATTAAAAAATAGTCGGGAAAGCCCATGCGCGAGATGGTTTTAAGCTCGAAGTCTATGCGTTCGAGTATATCTTCGCTCAGGTTTTTGCCGTAGCGTTTTTCCGCACCCAAATAGCTGAGATGGCACAGATAGGCCACAGAATGGCAAAAGTCTTCGCTGCGCGGTGTGCGGTCAATCACGGCGCCGTCACCGTTGCGGTGTTCCTCGAAACGGCCCTCATCTATTACTTCCTTGTATTTTTCGAGATAAATGTCGATTTCCTTCAAAAAGTCTTCGGGCAGGTCGAATTTCGGGAGAACGTGGCTGCGGTTAATCTCTATGTTCTCCACCTTCTCCATAATTTCCTGCGTGTTGGCGACGGCCTCGGGATGGGTGGGGAAAAGCTTGTACATTTCCTCCTCGCTTTTGAGGTATTCCTGCTGGGTATAGCGGAGGCCTCGCGAGCCCTCGGCTCCGCGCATCGGGTCGTTTACATCGGCATTGGTGGTAAGGCAGATGAGCCTGTCGTGTACCGGACCATCCTCTTTGCGTACAAAGTGGGTGTCGTTGGTGGCTATCACCTTCACATTATGCTTGGCGGCGAGCTCGAAAATTTTTTCGGTATAGAATTTTTGCCTTGAATAGAGGTCGTTCATGGTGGCCTGCACTGCCGGAGAAAGCCCCGGGACCTCGCTTTTGTGCAGCATCACCTCGAGATAATAATCATCCCCGAAAACACCCTTGTGCCACTCAATGGCCTTTTCGGCGCCTTCAATATCCCCGGCAAGAATTTTTTGGGGAATTTCGCCCGCTATGCAGGCGCTTGTGCAGATAAGTCCCTCGTGATATTTTTCCAGCAACGCATGGTCGATGCGAGGGCGGTAATAGAAACCGTTTATATGCCCGAAAGACACCAGCTTCATGAGGTTGTGGTAGCCGGTTTCGTTTTTTGCCAACAATATCAGATGGTAGTATTTATTGTGCTGAGTATCTTTAAGGGTATGGTCGTAATGGCGGGTAATATACATTTCACAACCGAAGATGGGCTTTATTCTCGGGTATTTTTTGGCAACATTGTAAAACTCCTTTACCCCGTACATATTGCCGTGGTCGGTTATTGCAAGCGCAGGCATGCCGAGCTCTTCGGCCCTTTGGAAGAGTTTTTCTATGTTGGACAAGCCGTCGAGGACGGAATATTGAGTGTGGACGTGAAGGGGTACAAATGCCATTTTATTTGGTTTTTATTTCGACGACTTATGCTTCGCTATTAGTTTCCGCTTCATCCTCTGCTTCGGTCCAGCCCTGTGCGCGCAGCGGCAGTTCAATTCCGGTCGGGGTGACAAGCACTGTCCCCACATCGCTTTGAGCCAGATGGCCGATTATATCCCAGGTTTGAAATTCTCTGCGGAACTTTTCAGCCTGGAGGATAGGTATGCTGAGCAACAGCTGATAATCCTCTCCGCCATTCATGGCCGCGGAAACGGGGTCTATATCCAGCATTTT
>JAAZIW010000229.1 GCA_012800665.1 Rikenellaceae bacterium | reverse complement strand
ACCTCGCGCACCTGCGGGTTAATGATAAGGTCTACATACCTTTGACGGTAACGCAATTCCGGATCGGTAACCGCATCGTGCACTACTCCATCCGCCTCTTTTACTATCGGGAGCACGCGAAGGCTCTTCGAGAGCAGGGTGAGTTCTTTGGCATGTATGCTGAGCTGCCCTGTTTGGGTGAAGAAAGCGAAGCCTTTTATTCCCACTATGTCTCCGATGTCTAGGAGTCTTTTCCACACCGTATTATACATGGTTTTGTCTTCGCTCGGGCAAATTTCATCGCGCTTGATGTAAATCTGAATCCTTCCGGTAGAGTCTTGAAGTTCGCAGAAAGAGGCGGCGCCCATGATGCGGCGGCTCATTATCCGGCCGGCAATGCAAAGATTGCTGTATGGCCCCTGCGTGGGGTCGAAGCCTTCGGCCTCTGCCTCCTCTTTATTGAAACCCTCTTCTATGCTTTTTGCGCTTGTATTCACCGGATAAAGCGCTGCCGGATAAGGGTCTATTCCAAGCTTCCTCAATTGGGTGAGGGCATTGCGTCTGTTTTGTTCCTGTTCGTTGAACTGTTCGTAAGCCATTGTATTTTGTTTTTATTATAATTCTAATTTTCGGCGGATTTCCTCTGCCGCTTCCTCCGCGCTAAGCCCGTCTGTTTTTATGCTTAAGGCAGATGCTTCTTTATAGGCGGATGAGCGCAAGCGCATCAACTCTTCTATCCTCTTTTTCAATAAAAGGCCTTTTAATAAGGCGCCTTTGTTTGAGAGGAGCGGGCGGCCGCTTTTACCTTCAAGCCTGCTGTAAAGCGTTTGCACATCGGATTTCAAATAAATGCAAATGCATCTTTTTTTTATCATTTCCGCCGCTTCGCTTTGCAAAATCGTTCCTCCTCCAAGTGCAAGTATCATATTCTCTGGCGCATCTTCAAGTATGGCCTTCAGGCTCTTTAATTCCATCTGCCTGAAACAGGCTTCTCCCGAATCTTCAAAAATCTCCTCTATCTCCTTGCCTGCAGACTTAACTATCTCGGCATCCAGGTCTATAAGCGGCCACCCCAACTTTTCGGCTAAGGCGTTTCCTACCGAGGTTTTTCCCGACCCCATGAAACCTGTGAGCGCAATTATCAAAACAGTGTAGGTTCTTCTATTATAATTTCTATCACTTCTTTTTTAGCAGGCGCCTTGTCTTTCGCCGGCTCTTTTACCGGCTCTACGCTTGCCTCAGTCTCTGCTTTTGTGTCGGATTCCGCCTTTGTTTCCGAAGCCTCTTTCTTTGCCGGCTCCGCACTTGTTTCCGGCACTACGGGTATATCTTCTATTATTTCAATTACTTCTTCCGGCTTTTGGCTTTCCGGCAGTTTCTCGCCTTTCGGCTGCTCTTTGCCTTCCACCGGCTCATCGCCTTTCGGCAGTTCATCCTCTTCCGGCAAATCTACTTCTGGCGGCAACTCCTCTTCCGGTTTTTGCAGGGGCTCTACAAACATCACCTTCTTTACCTTATAGCGGTCATGGCATTTCTTACCCTTCGCCTGATAGCCCTTCTTTCCTATCCACTCTTCCGCTGCAATAATCTCCGGCTCACGCTCGGAATTCTTGCCTCCGAAAATTACCTTATACTGCGGATATTCATCTTCCGAAAGAGCCACCAAATAGCTCTTTGACCCATTGGAAATGAAAGGCAGGGGGGTATTGTCACTGAGTATGAACGAGAAACGCTTCACATAGAAATTTTTGGCATTTCCATCATAATAGAGCGCGGTAAACGTTTTTTCGGGGTCGAATTTTTGCACCAGAAGCACATCTCCCTGATATTTGTTCAGCAAATCGAAGGAAGTAGTGTAGAAAGTGCCGTTTTTGAACACAGCCAACACCTTGTCTTCGGTATCGAACTGTCCCAAATATTGTCCGCGTTCCTCATCATTGAGCTTCTGGACGTCGGGGTCGTACCAAATATCCTTGCCTGCTATGGTGGAAACACCTTTTGCCTTTAAGGAGATGTTGCGGACGGGGTTTTTGGTTACCAGATTGCCGCGCACCCCCTTGCTTTTTATGGCAAGCGCAGCAAAGTCATATTCGAGCGAGGTTTTTTTGAGTTTGGCCTTGGGGCGCAGATTAACACGCACCGTTTCAGCTTCGCCGTTGGGGTTGGCCGAGAAATATTCTATCCTTGAGCCTTCTTTACCTTGGGTAATATTGTATTCCTTATCGCGGGTAATGCTTTTAATGGGGAAGCGCTTGGCGTAATAAAAACCGTTTTTGCCATCGCGATAGATGACATTGTAAATCATGCGCTCATCGCCTCTGTTGAAGACATTTACATAGAGCAGGTCTTTTCCGAAGAAAGCCTTGTCCTCTACCTTTGAAATGCGATATTTTCCGGTTTTCTCTATAACAATCACCTCCGAAAGGTCGGAGCAATCGCAAATATATTCGGCATTATCATCTCTCTTGAGCCCGATTCCCACGAAGCCTTCTTCCAAATTGGCGGAAAGCTTGGCGTTATTATACACCACCTTGGTGGCGGCAATGGTCTCGAAGTCAGAGAGTTCGGTAAGCCGCGGATAAGCGCCGCCGTAAGTTTCCTTAAGATGCTTGAACCAATTTATGGTGAATTGGGTAATCTCATCAATATTTTTCTGAGTTTCCACCATCTTGGCCTCGAGAGCGAGAATTTTCTCATCATTGGCCTTTGTGTCGAACTTGGAAATTTTCCTTACCGGTTTTTCTACCAATTTATGGATGTCTTCCATCACGATTTCGCGCTTGAAGAAGTCTTGATACTGCTTCATTTGCTCGAAAATGTCTTGCAGTTGCTCTTCCCAGCTCTTTTGATCCTGCTCCAATACCTTGTAGATGCGATTTTCAAAGAAAATCTTCTCCAATGAAGAATAATGCCAGTCATTTTCTAATTTCTCGAGCTTTACGCGGAGTTGCGTCTCGAGAAGATCGCGGGTGTGCAGGGTGTCGTACTCTAAAATGTCGTTCACGCAGTAGAATTCCGGTTTGTTGTCCTTTATCACACAGGCATTCGGAGCAATATTGCACTCGCAGTCGGTGAAGGCATAAAGGGCATCGATGGTTTTGTCCGGCGACATGCCTGCCGGAATATGTATGAGGATGTCCACCTTGTCGGTGGTCATATCTTCTATTTTCCTAATCTTGATTTTCCCCTTGTCTCTCGCCTTGAGTATGGAGTCGATTATAGCGTGGGTGGTTTTCCCGTAAGGGATTTCGGTAATAGCAATGGTGTTTCTGTCTATTTTTTCGATTCTTGCACGCAGTTTCACGCTGCCGCCGCGGCGCCCTTTATTGTATTTGCTGCAATCGGCAAGTCCGCCGGTAGGGAAGTCAGGGTAGATTTCGTATGGCTTGCCTTCGAGGATTTTTATTGAAGCATCCAACAATTCGTTAAAGTTGTGAGGTAGAATTTTGCTTGCCATACCCACTGCAATACCCTCTGTGCCTTGAGCAAGGAGCAAGGGGAAGCGCACCGGAAGTTCGATGGGCTCCTGATTGCGCCCGTCATAGGAGTTCATCCAGTTGGTGATTTCGGGATCGAATACAACCTCTTTTGCAAACTTGGTAAGACGCGCTTCTATATATCTGGGAGCGGCGTTGGAGTCGCCCGTAAAGATATTTCCCCAGTTACCTTGACAATCTATTAAAAAGCCCTTTTGGCCGAGCTGCACAAGAGCGCCGAGTATGGAAGCATCTCCGTGCGGATGGAATTGCATGGCCTGTCCCACAATATTGGCCACCTTGGTGTAATTGCCGTCATCCATACGGTACATTGCATGGAGTACGCGGCGCTGCACCGGCTTAAGTCCGTCCACAATATGCGGTACAGCTCTTTGCAGGATTACGTACGAAGAGTAATCGAGGAACCAATTTTTGAACATTCCGGACAGCTTGAATCGCCGCGAATCACCGCTTAGCAGACGCTCATACTTTCCGAAAGAGGGGTCTTCACCGTCTTCCGAAGCATCTTCATCTACCGCCGCATCTTCATCTACAGGGGCATTCTCCAAATCGTACTCTTCAATCTCAGTTTCGTTTATTATGATATCGTCTTCGTCCATATTATTCTTCGTATCCAAATTTTCTAAGTTCTTTTTTGCTCTCGCGCCAATCGGGCGCTACTTTTACCAACAATTCCAGGAACACCTTCTTCTGGAAAAAATCCTCCATATCAATTCTGGCCTGCGTACCCACTTTCTTAAGAGCGCTGCCGGCCTTTCCTATCAATATTCCTTTCTGTGTCTCCCGCATGACATAAATAATGGCGCTTATGTCATAACGCTCGGTTCCCTCTTTGAATGCTTCTATTTCCACTTGACAGGAGTAGGGGATTTCTTCGCGGTAATTCAGGAATATCTTTTCCCTGATTATTTCGCTTGCGAAAAAGCGCAGGCTCTTGTCAGTAAAAGTATCTTTATCGTACCAGGCGGGCGCTT
>JAAZIW010000228.1 GCA_012800665.1 Rikenellaceae bacterium | reverse complement strand
TAGCGTAAGCGGCAAGGTGCGGGATGCCAAGACAGGCAATGCGCTTCAGTTCGTCAATGTTCTTATGGAGGGCAGGCATTATGCCACCATCACCAATTCTGACGGCGGCTTTCTCATCAAATCGGACATACCCATCGATACCCTTGTGTTTTCTTATCTCGGCTATGAGAGCAGGAAACTTCCCGTGGAGGCAACTTCCATGACCGTCTATCTTACCCCCTCCATCTTCTCAATCGACCCCGCCATTGTGTTGTCGGCCCAGCCGCGCTTGCTCGTTCAACAGGCCATAAAGCGCATCCCCGACAATTATTCCAATGAGGAAGAGCTGCTGCAATGCTTCTACCGCGAAACTATGCAGAAACGCCAACGCTATATTTATGTTTCGGAGGCGGTGTCCAAACTCTTCAAGACTCCATACAGCCGCGGTATTTACAGGGATGCCGCCGCCCTTGTGAAAAGCCGCATACTTATCAGCTCCCGCCGGAAGGATACGCTCAGCGTAAAATTTTTGGGAGGGCCCACCCAGGCGGTCGATTTCGATGTGGTGAAGAATTTGAGATTTCTGCTGAACCAGGCCGAACTTGGTTTCTACAATATGGAGATGGGTGTTCCCGTGAAGATAGATGGCAGGTTGAATCTTACGGTGCAGATTTATCCTATGGTGGAACGTCCCTATGCCCTTTACTTCGGCACGTTTTATATAGATTCCGAAACCTATGCTTTTTCGAGGATTGAGCTTTCGCTCGATATGAGCGATGAAAGAAAAGCTACAGATGATATACTCCTCCGAAAACCCGCCGGACTGCGCTTTCACCCGAAGGAACTTTCGATTGTCATAAATTACCGCTTGGACGGCGACAGGTGGAGAATAAGTTTTTTCCGTTCACTGTTGAGATTCTCCTGCGACTGGCGCAAACGCTTGTTTTATACGAATTATACTTCCATTAACGAATTGGTGGTTACAGATAAGTATCCTGATGCCGTGCCTATTCCGCGGGCAGAGCAATTCCGTCTGAGGGAGGCTCTTTCCGACAAGGCGGGGCTTTTTACCGATACCGATTTTTGGAAAGAATATAATATTATTGAACCATCGGTGAGCCTTGAGCATGCGGTGGGAAGACTAATGAAAAGATGAAGGCAAAACTCACTTTTTTAGGCACCGGCACCTCTTCCGGCGTCCCCATGATAGCTTGCGACTGCCCTGTATGCACCTCCACCGACCCTCGCGACAAGCGTTTAAGGGCTTCCGTTCTTGTGGAATACGGAGGGCTTACGATAGTGGTGGATGCCGGTCCGGATTTCCGCCAGCAGATGCTCCGCGCAGGCGTTACGCATATAGATGCCATTTTGCTCACTCACGATCATATGGACCATATAGGGGGATTGGATGAAACAAGAGCCTTCAATCTATTCGAGGCAAAACCGGTAAATATCTATTGCGAGGAGTATGTTTTGAACAGTCTGAAGCGCATGTATGACTATGCTTTTGCCTGTCCGCGCTACCCGGGGGCCCCTGAATGGCGTATGCATACGATAGATGCTTCGCATCCGTTCCGGGTGTATTCCAATGTGGGGGAGAGGCGTTTGGTATGGGAGAGCGGAGTGGGGTACCGTTATGGTGCCGCGGCTGATGGTGGTGCGAAAATTCCTTCTGTGGAAGTTATTCCAATTCAGGGTTGGCACCATAAAGAGAAAGAGCTGTCGGTGCTGGGCTACCGCTTCGGGAATATCGCTTATATTACTGACTTTAATTTATTGGAAGACAGCGAATTCGAAAAGCTCAAGGGGCTCGACTACATTACTGCCAACTGCGTGAAGAGGTCCCCTCATCACTCGCATTTTTCCTTGAAAGAGGCATTGGATTTTTTCGAAAAGGTTGGCGCCCACGAGTCCTACATCACCCACATGTCGCATCTCCTTCCTCGCCACGCCGACTTCGCCGCCGAACTCCCCCCGCACGTCCACCCCGCCTGGGATGGATTGGTGTTGGGGTAGTAAGCAAGAGTGTTTTAGTCCGGCATAAGCATTCGGCAAAGCAAGTTTAATTGTTTAAACAAAAGTGTGGCAAAATTTGATAAATATTGAAATTATCTGTAACTTTGCCACGCCAAATAAAGAACAATGTAACACAGAGACTAAGCATTATGAACGAAAGACTCACTATCGCCAAAAATATTAAGTTGATGCGCGAGGCAAGTAACTATACGCAAGAAAATGTTGCTTCGTTCTTGGGTATTAAGCGCTCCACCTATTCTAATTACGAAACAGGAGAGAGAGAATTGCCTCTCTCTTGTATGGAGAAATTAGCAGATCTTTATGGATGTGATGCATACCTTATGTATGAGGAAAATCCAAATGTAATCGAAAGCATGCTTGCAACAGCATTCCGCGTTGACAATCTCTCTTCAAGCGACATGGAACAGATTGCTGCGTTCAAGCGGGTTGTTAAAAATTCATTAATGATGGATACAATGTTGTCAAAATGAAGAAATTAACATTATCGGAAGCTGAGGTTCTTGCCAGCAAGTTTCGTTCGGAAAACGGCCTGAGTCCTGCTGCCCCTATCAGCACAAAAACCCTACTTAGGAAGCTGAATATAACCGCGATGTACAGACCCCTGTCTGATAACTCATTTGGAATCAGTTGCAGGTCGAAAAGCGGCAAAATGTTTATACTTGTCAACAGCAAGTCAACACGAGGGCGGCAACACTTCACTATTGCCCATGAGTTATATCATCTGTATTATGACGAGAATCCCTCTCCCCATATGTGCAGGGGTGTAGCATCAGGAGAGGAAAAAAATGCAAACATGTTTGCTTCTGCGCTCCTTCTCCCGAAGGAGGGTATTCTTCCATTAATTAGTAGAAATGAAATAATAAGCCATAAAGTAGAATTAGCGACTATCCTGAGGATTGAACAGATGTTTGAAGTCTCAAGATTAAATCTCCTTCTTCGTTTGAAGGATCTTGGACTTATCAATGAAAGACAATTGCAGAATATTCAAAGCTTATCGGTTAAAGATACAGCCAGAGAATATGGATATGATTTATCTTTATATGAGAGCGGGAACGATGGCGTCTTCATTGGAGATTTCGGAGAAAAAGCAAGAACGCTTTTTGAATCCGGCCAAATATCCGAAAGCCATTATTTTGAGTTGCTAAACATGATATCTTATGGCAGTAAAAAAAACTAAGATTGTCCTTGATGCTGACGTGATTCATCATTTTGCTAAAGGGGCTTACTTCGAATGCTTCCTAAAATCCTTCCGGAGTATAAGTTTATTGTATTGAATATCGTAAAGAGAGAACTGCCTATCCTCATCGTTTCTATGCTTGATAAGGTAATCAATCAAGATCATAGCATATCGGAGGAAAACTTTAATGAATTCGGCGAAGAAAAAAAGGAATTCTTAAGACTAACAGCTACTTCGGGGATGCATCTCGGAAGAGGGGAAAGTGCATGTATGGTTTACTGTCGTTTCCATAATGATGTTGTCGGCAGCAGCAATACTAAAGATATTGAGGCTTATTGTAATCAGTACGGAATCACATTTTTGACCACAAATGATTTTTTATATTACGCTATTCATCGCGGGTTGCTAACAAAGGAGGATGCTTACGATTTCATAAAGAAAGTGCGAAGCATGGGCAGCTATCCAGCGATTGTGGACTTTGATACATATGTCTGTACAAAGCTTTAATCCTTGCCTTGTGATAAGCAACTTTGCATCGACATATTTTGGTAAAGTAAAATCGACACTTTGCCGGGAAATGTTAACGGCATCCATTTCTTTGTAAATCAAAATTTATTCACTTAAAAAGTTGAATTTTTATTCAAAGAAGATTATTTCGTAAATTCTCTCTACAAAGAATCCTGCAAAAAAGGTGGACAGAAAAAGGTGGACAGAAAAAGTGAAAGGTGGACAGAAAGTCCCCCCTCAAATCACCACTTCCTCGATAGTATTCACCTTGTTTTTTTCGTAGGGGCGGGAGAGGCGGATGTAGTTGCCGGTGTAGCCGGCAATGGTGCCGTCTTTTTCGCGGGATTCCCACAGCACACGCTCGCGTATACCTCTGTTTGCCTCTATGAACTCGGAGTGGAGGCGAGAGGACAATTCTTCCAAGCGGGCGACACGGGAAGCTTTCACTTGGGGAGATATCTGGCCCTGCATTACGGCGGCAGGGGTGCCGGGGCGTTTGGAATAGGGGAAGATGTGGATGAAAGCGGGCTTTATCTCCTCCAAGAAATTATAGCTTTTGCAGAAGAGTTCCTCGTTTTCGCCGGGGAGGCCTGCCATAACATCGATTCCGAAAAACACCAAGGGCTTGCCCGGCCCTTCCATAGCGTGGCGGATGTATTTTATTTTCTCCTCAAATTCGGCTGTTGTGTATTTGCGTCCCATGGAGGAGAGAAGTTCATCGCAGCCGACCTGCAGGGGAATGTGGAAATGGGGTTGGAATTTGGTGCCGGAAGCTATCCAGTCTATAATGTCGTTTGTAAGAAGATTGGGCTCTATGCTGGAGATGCGGTAGCGCTCGATGCCATTAACGCCATTGAGGGCCTTGAGAAGGTCAAGGAAAGATTCTCCCGTGCTTCGGCCGAAGTCGCCGGTGTTCACCCCTGTAAGAACTATCTCCTTTATGCCTTTGGCGGCAATTTCCTGCGCATATTTTACGGCTTGGCAGATAGGGATGTTGCGGCTGCGCCCTCGGGCATAGGGCACGATGCAGTAGCGGCAGAAATTGTCGCAGCCGTCCTGCACTTTAAGGAAAGAGCGCGTCCTCTCGCCTGAAGAGTAAGCCCCAAAAATGTTAGAGCGCCCGCCCGCCACTGCAAAGCCCTTCGCACCGCTTTCAGCTTGCCTGCTGCACTTTAAAACACCGCTATCCTGCCCTGCCTCCTTTCCACCCGAAGCAAGCCCCAACAATCCCAGCGTCCTCTCCACCAACACAGCCTTATCTTCCGTACCCACCACCATCTTCACTCCCTCTATTGCCCCTACCTCCTCAGGCTTCATCTGCGCATAGCAGCCTGTCACTATTATAGGCGCATTCGGGTTTATGCGGTGGAGCTTGCGGATTTCGCTGCGGGACTTTTTATTGGCGGTGGCCGTAACCGTGCAGGTATTCACCACAAACACATCGGCGCCGTCTTTCCAGGACACCGGCTCCAAGCCTGCAGAGGCGAAATCGCGCTCGTAGGTGGAAGTTTCGGCATAATTGAGTTTGCAGCCTAAAGTGACAAAGGCGATTTTCACTCCTCTCTGCCTCCTGAAACCGTTATACGTGACCATTCCGCCCTGCCTTCCACAGGGGGATTCTGTTTGGCGACGCTAATCGAGAAACTGATTATATCGGGGAATTCCCGCTCTATCCGGCGGGCTATACGACCTGCGACATTTTCCAAAAGTTTGGATGGGATTTCCATCTCCGAGGCTACTATATGATGGATTTTCCCATAATCCAAAGTGTCCTGAAGTTCATCGGAATCCATGGCTGCGGAAATATCGTACTTGCCTTTGAAGTCCACTATGAACAGATTGCCTTCCTCCCTTTCTTCAGGGAGTACGCCATGAAAGGCGAAGAATTGCATTCCTTCTAATTCGATTGTGCCAATATTAGAAATACACATGGTCTTTTGCCTATTGTAAAATTAGTCTTGCGGCGCCATTCGGAAACCGTTTGAGTCAGAATTGTCTGCGTGGGGAGTGTGAGGTCTGCCGCTATGCAAAGCAGAGTCGCGGGGGAGAGCCCTGCAAGGAAGTCCGCCAATAAAGCATCGTTCCTGTAAGGGGTTTCTATGAAGATTTGGGTTTGGGAAAAGAGAGAAGAGTCTTTTTCCACCTTTTTGATGGCGCTTTTGCGCTCATTGCTTTTGGCGGGGAGATAGCCGCGGAAGGCGAAACTCTGCCCGTTGAGGCCCGATGCCATAAGTGCGAGCATGAGAGAGGAGGGCCCCACAAGCGGCACTACAGGAATTCCCTTGCGGTGGCAAAGAGCCACCAAGGCGGCTCCGGGGTCTGCAACAGCCGGCAAGCCCGCTTCTGTAATCAGCCCAACCGAGCCCCTGTCGAATAATGCGCCCAACGCCTCTATCTCTTCGGGGGTTGTATGCTCGTTAAGAGTATGAAACTCCAAGCCGTCTATCTTGCCTTTTAGTCCCGCGGCGCTAAGGAACCTGCGAGCGCTGCGTAATTCTTCCACCACAAAAACGGAAAGCTTCGGCAGCACATCTAACGTGCCATCAGGCAGCACTTGATGAGGGGGAGTGTCTCCGAGCGTGGATGGTATGAGATATAAGCTATTCATGTATGCTTACTTTTTTCTGCTCCTGCTTTACACCCAATTTTGCGGCCTCGCGCTCTTCGCGTTTTTTCTTGCTGCTGAACAGATTGCGCAGGAACTCGCCCCATGTGCCGAATTCTTTCTGATAGGTGATGCCGGCTCCGTTGCGCTGGGTGTTATCAAGATAAGAAGAATATTCATCTGCGGAATGCGAGAAGGCGTTGAGCCTCAATTGTCCGGAGCGGTTAATCTTCCAGTCTATATCCAAAT